>JALYLZ010000131.1 GCA_030774015.1 Actinomycetota bacterium
GATCACGGTCGGTCGGGACACCCCCACCTGGGCGGCGATGCGGGCGTTGGGGATCCCCTCGGCGGCGGCCAGGATGATCCGGGCCCGGGTGGCCACGCTCTGGGGGGTGCTCCCGCCCCTCACCCAACGCTCCAGGAGCGCCCGGTCCCCCTCGGAGATCGCCACCGCAGCGGCAGGATGCCACACGACGGGAGGCTACCTCCCGCGTCTCCCTCTGTCAAGCTATTTGCGAGGCATTACACTAGCCGCCCCTTTGAGATCCAATTGAGCTCGTCGGCCGAGGCTGGATAAATGGCGGCAGGCCCAATCTGGAGAGGTGTGTCAGGAAGGAGCGGTCCGACTATCCGGCCTCCCACCTGCCAAACTCCAGGTTCCCTTTCCTCTTCCTCCTGTTCTTCCTCTTCCTGTTCTTCCTGTTCTTCCTGTTCATCAGTCATGGTCACGTTCAAGTCTAGCGGGAGGCCACTAGCCTCGTCCGCCGGTACCATTGAGCCTCGACGCCAGCGGCCGCAGCCAGCGGCCGGGAGAGAGGAGGATCCATCGTGGCCGACCTCATGGAGGCCATCACGTCCCTGGCCAAGCGCCGGGGGTTCGCGTTCCCGTCCAGCGAGATCTACGGCGGGCTGCGCTCGTTCTGGGACTACGGCCCGCTCGGGGTGGAGCTGAAGCGCAACGTCCGCAACGCCTGGTGGCGCTCGCTGGTCCAGCTCCGGGACGACGTGGTCGGCCTGGAGAGCTCGATCATCATGTCGCCGCAGGTGTGGGAGGCCAGTGGCCACCTGGCGTCGTTCACCGACCCCCTGGTGGAGTGCCTGAGCTGCCACCAGCGGTTCCGGGAGGACCACCTGCCCGCCAGCCGGGCCTGCCCGAACTGCGGCCAGAAGCAATGGACCGAGGCGCGCAACTTCAACCTCATGTTCAAGACCCACATGGGCCCGGTGGAGGAGGAGGGCGCGGCCGTGTACCTGCGCCCGGAGACGGCACAGGGAATGTTCGTCGACTTCGTGACGGTGCAGACCGCGACGCGGAAGAAGCTCCCTTTCGGGATCGCCCAGATCGGGAAGTCGTTCCGCAACGAGATCACCCCCGGGAACTTCATCTACCGCACGCGCGAGTTCGAGCAGATGGAGATGGAGTTCTTCGTGGTCCCCGGGACCGACGAGGAGTGGCACGACTTCTGGATCCAGGAGCGCCTGCGCTGGTACACGGACCTCGGGATGCGCCAGGAGAACCTGCGGATTCGCGAGCACGCCCCCGACGAGCTCTCCCACTACTCCAAGCGAACCGTCGACGTGGAGTATGCCTTTCCCTTCGGGGACGGATGGGGCGAGCTGGAGGGCATCGCCAACCGGACCGACTTCGACCTCAAGGCCCACGCCGAGAGATCGGGCAAGGACCTGACTTATTACGACCAGGAGAACGACCGGCGCTTCTACCCGTACGTGATCGAGCCGGCGGCCGGCGTGGACCGGGCGACGCTGGCGTTCCTGATCGACGCCTACACGGTGGACGAGGCGCCCTCGGCCAAGGGGGAGATGGAGAAGCGGACCGTGCTGCGAATTCACCGGGACCTCGCCCCGATCAAGGTGGCCGTGCTGCCGCTGTCGCGCAACGACCGGCTGGTCCCGGAGGCCCGGCGGGTGTTCGATCTGGTGAAGCAGCACTGGATGGCCGACTACGACGACGCGGGCGCCATCGGCCGGCGGTACCGGCGGCAGGACGAGGTCGGCACCCCGTACTGCGTGACCGTGGACTTCGACTCGCTCGAGGATGGCCAGGTCACGGTGCGGGAGCGGGACTCCATGCAGCAGGACCGCATCTCCATCGACAAGCTCGTGCCGTACGTGTGGGAGCGCATGTCGTGACCGCGCGACCCCGGGGGCGGGCCTGGGTCCACGCGGTGGCCTTCGTGCTGTTGCTGGCCTCGGCCTACGCGCAGTTCCGGGGGAACCTGCACTCCTCGCTCCGGATGGTGTGGACGTCCATCGGGCTGTCCGGGCTGGCCGTGGCGGTGGCGGTGGCGAACCTGCTGGTGCCCGGACCGCGGAGGTCCGGCGGCTCCGGCTCCCGGACAGCCGCCTCGGAATGAAGCGCGGGGCGGTCGCGCTCCTGCTGCTGGCGGCGGCGTGCACCGGCTCCGGCACCCTCGGTCCGTTCGGGTCGCCGGCCGCGTCGCCGGCCGCGTCGCGGCAACCTCCGGTCACGCACCGCCCGACAGCGACAGCCCCGCCCGGCCCGACCGCCACGCCCGTCCCCGTCCCGACCGGGCCAGGATCGGCGGCGGACGCCCTCCGGCGCCTGTGCGTGCGCCCACCGGCCCCCAAGGAGAGCCCGGCCACTCCCGGCCCGGCTCCCTCGGCCATCCAGCAGGTCGAGCAGGAGGTGCAGCAGGTCCGGGGCTTTCAGTACCTGCGCCCAGTGGCCGTGGATGCCGTGACGCATGACCAGTTGGTGCAGGGCCTGGAGGCGCCGTTCGGCCACGACTTCCCGGCCGGACTGCTGTCGCGGCGCACCCGGGTGTGGCAGCTGATCGGGGTGATCCCGGCGGACGTGGGCCTGCGGGACGCCTACCGGAGCTTCCTGTCCGGGCAGGTGATCGGGTACTACGACCCCGGCAGCGGCCAGCTGGTGTTCCTGGGGACCACCGACCCGTCGGCCGCCGAGCGGCTCACGCTGGCCCACGAGCTGACCCACGCCGACGACGACCAGCACTTCGATCTCTCCCGGCTGAACCCCCTGGAGAACCACTGCCAGGACGAGGCCCTGATGGCGGCCACCGGCGCGGTGGAGGGGAGCGCGCAGTTCTTCTCCTTCGCCGTGGCCCGGCGGTTCTTCTCGCCGGCCGACCTCATCTCGCTCGGACTGGGCGGCGGTGGGGGTTCCACCGCGGGCGTCCCACCGTTCGTCCAGACCCTGGCCCTGTGGCCCTACCTGGACGGGCTGAACTTCATCACGGCCATGGACGCTCGGGGCGGCCTGGCCGCGGTGAACCACGCGCTCCAGGACTTCCCGGTCTCGACGGAGCAGGTCATGCACCCGGACCGGTATCCGAGCGACACGCCCGCCCCCGTGGACATCCCCGACCTCGGGCCGTCGCTCGGGCCAGGGTGGCGGGACCTGGACGTGATGCAGGTGGGGGAGGAGTGGCTGAAGGCCATGCTGGCGCTGCGGCTGGCCGCGGCCGACGCCGCAGACGCGGCCGCCGGTTGGGACGGAGGCCTGTACCGGGCCTGGACGGACGGCCCCCACGTGGCCGTGGTCCTGTCGACGCGGTGGGACTCGCCGGCCGACGCGGACGAATTCGCCGCGGCGGCGTCCCGCTGGCTTCGGCCGGACCAGTCCGCGGTCGTGGTGCATCCGTCCTCTCCCGGCTCGCCGGTCCAGATGCTGGTCGCGTCCGACCAGGCGACGCTGGCCGCGCTCCGGGACTCGTTCCCTGGGTGACAGGGCCGTGGAGCACGGCAGGCCGCCGTGGAAACTCGAGGTCGGGGCTGCCAGAATGCGGTGGCGCGACGGACGAGAGGAGTCGAGATGCCGGGCGAGGATAACAAGGCCATGGTTCGACGGCTGTTCGAGGAAGGGATCAACGAGGGGGACGAGGCCGCGGTCGAGGAGGTGCTCTCGGCGGACTACGTGAACCACGACATGCCCGCCCCGGCAAAGGGGATCGAGGGGTTCCAGCAGGTCATCGGGATGTTCCGATCTGGCTTTCCCGACATGAGGGTCACCCTCGAGGACGTGTTCGCCGACGGCGACCGCGTGGGAACCCGCGGGCGCTTCACGGGAACCCACCAGGGCGATTTCATGGGCATTCCGGCAACGGGCAAGCCCATCGACGTCAAGTACATCGACCTGTGGTTGGTGCGACACGGGAAGCTGACCGAGAACTGGGTGCAGATGGACATGGTCGGGCTCATGCAGCAGATCGAGGCCATGCCGGGGGCCGAGGGGACCGGCGGCAGCTAGGGACGCAGCCCGGCCGGCCCGAGCGCGGCGAGGTTCTCCTCCGGGGCCTCGGGCGGAACGGAGCACCCCGGCGCGACCAAAAGCCCGCGGCCCTGGGTCGCGTGGATGGCCTCTTCGACCTGAGCCCGGACCAGGTCCGGCGACCCGTCCACCAGGGCGCCCTTTCCGTCCACGCCCCCCATGGCGGCCCGGCCGGCCAGGTCCCGGCCCTGGGCCACCGACGGGTTCCCGGGATCGTGGACGGACCAGCTGACCGCGTGCGAAGGAAGGTCGTTCGCCAGGGCGAAGTGCAGGTTCGCCCCGCACAGGTGCAGCACGTTGCACCAGGCGGCTCCGGGGACCGCCTCCAGCACGCGCCGGTCGTGGGGCAGGACCAGGTCCCTGTACTCCTCGTACCCCATGACGTCGTCCGATGCGTAGCCGGAGACGGCGAAGAACACGCCCGCAGCCCCCGACTCGATCGAGCGGCGCGCGAAGCCCGCCATCGTCGCCGCGATCCGGGACAGAGCGGCCCCGACGACGCCGGGACGCGTCCGCAGCTCGGCCACGGCCCGCTCCCGGTCCTCGCCCACCAGGTAGCCCGCCACGGTGAGCGGCGAGAACACCGTCTGGAGGACGGGAACGGAGCGGCCGAGCTGGGTGACCACCCGGGCAAGGGCCTCGGTCTGGTCGGCCAGCGCCGGGACCGTGGGCACGACCTCGGCGGCGGCGACGGCCTCCCAGTCCTCCGGGCCGGACACCACCGCCCGCTTCAGCACCGGGGCCCGGTCGGCCCGCCCCGAAGGCCGGTACTCGGCGCCGAAGGCCTCCGCGAAGCACGTCGCCCGGGGCTGGAGCTTCACGAAGTCCCACCCGAACCGCCGCTGCCGCTCGACGGTCACCCCGGCCAGCTCGGCCGGCGACCATTCCTCGAGGTACGTGTGGCCCCACCACGCGGCCGGGGCCCGCCGCAGCGGCTCCATGGCCAGCGCCGCCCGGACCCGTTCGCTTCCGTCCATCGGCCAGCCAGCCTACCCGGGGCTCGGCTTCCCGCGGCAGGGCTTCCCGCGGCACGGCTCGAGGCGGCCCGACCTATGCTGGGAGCGCCCGCCCTGGACGGCCAAAGGAGCTCCCCATGGCAGACGTGAAGGAAGTCGAGGCCCCGCCCGCCGGTCCGCTCTCGGAGCAGGAACGCGATCTGATCGACGCCTACTGGCGGGCCGCCAACTACCTCTCGGTGGGCCAGATCTACCTGCTGGACAACCCGCTGCTGCGCGAGCCGCTGAAGCCCGAGCACACCAAGCCCCGTCTGCTGGGGCACTGGGGCACCACCCCCGGCCTCAACTTCATCTACGCCCACATGAACCGGGTCATCAGGAACTGGGACCTCGACGCGATCTACGTCACCGGACCCGGCCACGGCGGGCCCGGTCTCGTCGCCAACGCCTACCTCGAGGGGACCTACAGCGAGGTCTACCCCGACCTCACCCGGGACGCCGAGGGGATGCGCAAGCTCTTCCGGCAGTTCTCGTTCCCCGGCGGCATCCCGAGCCACGTGGCGCCGGAGACGCCCGGCTCGATCCACGAGGGCGGCGAGCTCGGGTACGCGCTCGTGCACGCCTACGGCGCTGCCTTCGACAACCCGGACCTCCTGGTGTGCTGCGTGGTGGGGGACGGGGAGGCCGAGACCGGTCCGCTCGCCACCAGCTGGCACTCCAACAAGTTCCTGAACCCGGTTCGGGACGGCGCCGTGCTGCCCATCCTGCACCTGAACGGCTACAAGATCGCGAACCCCACGGTGCTGGCCCGGATCCCGCAGGAGGAGCTGCGCGCCCTCATGGAGGGCTACGGTCACCATCCGTACTTCGTGGAGGGCGACGACCCGGCGGCCATGCACCAGCAGATGGCGGCCACGCTGGACGAGGTGGTCCAGGAGATCCACGACATCCAGCGCACGGCCCGGGAACGCGGGACCGCCGCTCGCCCCCGGTGGCCGATGATCGTCCTTCGAACTCCGAAGGGCTGGACCGGACCCAAGGAGGTGGACGGCGAGCCCGTCGAGGGGACCTGGCGGGCCCACCAGGTCCCGATGGCCGAGGTCCGCACGAACCGGGATCACCGGGCCGTGCTGGAATCCTGGATGCGGGGCTACCGGCCCGAGGAGCTGTTCGACGAGAACGGATCCCTGGTCGCCGAGCTGGCGGAGCTCCCTCCCAAGCGCCACCGCCGCATGAGCGCGAACCCCCACACCAACGGCGGGGAGCTGCTGCGCGACCTGTCGCTCCCGGACTTCCGCGACTACGCCGTGGCCGCCGACAAGCCCGGGACGAACTCGAGCGAGGCCACCCGGGTGCTGGGAGCCTTCCTCCGCGACGTGATCGCGGGGAACCCGGACCGGTTCCGGCTGTTCGCTCCGGACGAGACCGCCTCCAACCGCCTGTCTGCCGCGTTCGAGGTCACCGACCGGGCCTGGGACGCCGAGACCCTGCCCACGGACGACCACCTCTCCCCGGGCGGCCGGGTCATGGAAGTCCTCTCCGAGCACATGTGCCAGGGCTGGCTGGAGGGCTACCTGCTCACCGGCCGCCACGGCCTGTTCAACTGCTACGAGGCGTTCATCCACATCGTGGACTCGATGTTCAATCAGCACGCCAAGTGGCTGAAGGTGACCCGAGCCATCCCGTGGCGCCGGCCCCTGGCCTCCCTGAACTACCTGCTGTCCTCGCACGTGTGGCGTCAGGACCACAACGGCTTCTCGCACCAGGACCCCGGCTTCATCGACCATGTGGTGAACAAGAAGGCCGAGATCATCCGGGTGTACCTGCCGCCGGACACGAACTGCCTGCTGTCGGTGGGGGACCACTGCCTCCGGAGCAGGAACTACGTGAACGTCATCGTGGCCGGGAAGCAGCCCTCGCTGAACTGGCTCTCCATGGGCGAGGCCGTCCGCCACTGCACACGGGGGATCGGGATCTGGGAGTTCGCCAGCAACGACGAGGAGGGCGAGCCCGACGTCGTGATGGCCTGCGCCGGCGACATCCCGACCCTGGAGACGCTGGCTGCCGTGGACATCATCCGCCAGCGGCTGCCCCACCTGAAGGTGCGGGTGGTGAACGTGGTGGACCTGATGCGCCTGGAGCCCGACTCCGAGCATCCTCACGGCATGCCCGACCCGGAGTTCGACGCCCTGTTCACGCTGGACAAGCCGATCGTGTTCGCCTACCACGGCTATCCCTGGCTGATCCACCGGCTGGCCTACCGGCGCAACAACCACCACAACCTCCACGTCCGCGGCTACAAGGAGGAAGGGACCACCACCACGCCGTTCGACATGGTGATGCTGAACGATCTGGACCGGTTCCATCTGGTGATGGACGTGATCGACCGGGTCCCGGGCCTGGGACCCCAGGCCGCGCACCTCCGCCAGGACATGGTGGACCGGCGCCTGGAGTGCCGTGCCTACACCCGGTTGGAGGGAGAGGACGATCCCGATGTCCGGGACTGGATCTGGCCCTACTAGTCTGAGCCAGACTAGCGTGCGCGTCCTGGTCGTCAACGCCGGCTCCAGCAGCCTGAAGCTGCGGGTCCTCGATGGGGACGATCGGGTGGCCGGCTCGGAGGACCTCCCGGCGCCACGGGGCCAGACGGACGCCGCCGGGGTGGCCGCGGCGATCGAGCGGTTCGGGGAAGTGGACGCGGTAGGCCACCGCGTCGTCCACGGCGGCCGCGAGTTCCTGGAGCCGGTGCTCCTGGATCGGGAGGTGGAGGCACGCCTGCGGGCCCTCACCGACCTGGCGCCCCTCCACCAGCCGAAGTCCCTGGCGGCGGTGGAGGCGGTGTCCTCGGTGCTGCCTGCGGTTCCCGCCGTGGCGTGCTTCGACACGGCCTTCCACGCCGGCATGCCGGAGGCCGCGGCCACATACGCGCTCCCGCCGCAGTGGCGCTCACGATGGGCCCTCCGGCGGTATGGGTTCCACGGGCTTTCCCACGGCTACGCCTCGCGCCGGGCCGCGGAGATGGTGGGCCGGTCGCCGCGGGGGCTCCGGATCGTGACGTGTCACCTCGGGGCCGGTGCGTCCCTGGCTGCGGTCGTCGACGGTCGGTCGGTGGACACCACCATGGGGTTCACGCCGCTGGAGGGCCTGGTCATGGCGACCCGGTCGGGGAGCGTCGACCCCGGGCTGGTCCTGTGGCTGGAGGAGCACGTGGGGATGCCGCCCGCCGAGCTGGCGGCAACCCTGGAGCACCGTTCGGGCCTGCTGGGCCTGGCCGGGACGCCGGACATGCGGGAGATCCTTCGCCGGGCGGCGGCAGGGGACGCCGCCGCCGTGCTGGCCCTGGACGTGTACGTGCACCGGCTGGCGGGGAGCGCAGCCGCGATGACGGCGTCGCTGGGAGGGCTGGACATCCTGGTGTTCACCGGAGGGGTGGGGGAGAACGCGCCGGAGATCCGGCGACGGGCGGCCGAGCGGCTGGCGTTCCTGGGGGTGGAGGTGGACGCCGAGGCGAACGAGGGCGGGTCCGGCGACCGCGACGTCTCGACCGCCGGGAGCGCCGCCCGCACGCTGGTCGTCGAGGCCAGGGAGGACCTCCAGATCGCCCATGAGGTCCGGCGGGTCCTCGGCGTGTAGGGGCGGCGAGCCCTCCAACCGGCAGCGCCTCCGCTGGGGGGGAGGTGTCGACTGGCCGCGGCGGGGAATCCATTCGGCGGCCTCGGTCGTACCACTTGCGGGGCGGACGGACCCCACTGGGGTCGGGAAGGGGAGTGCCATGCGGCGCCGCACGGTCGGGTTCGCCATCCTGCTCATTGTCACGGCCGTCCTGGGCTCGAGCGGCTCGGCGACGGCTGCCACCGGGACCGTGAACTGGCCCCAGTTCCGGTTCAACCAGAACCACACCGGGGTGAATCCCTCCGAGACCACCATCAACGCCAGCAACATCACGTTCGTGACGCTGGACTGGGCGGCGCAGCTGGGCATGCTGGTGGACTTCTCCTCGCCCGCGGTGGTGAACGGCGTGGCCTACATCGGCTCGGACGACGGCCGGCTGTGGGCGTACCCGGCCGACGGGTGCGGGCAGAGCCTGTGCACCACGCCGCTGTGGAGCTCCGTGTCGCTGGCCCAGATCATCGACTCGCCTGCGGTCAAGAACGGCGTGGTGTACGTGGGGTCGCAGACCTCGCCCACCTCGGCGGCCGGGCGGCTCAACGCCTTCTCCGCATCGGGGTGCGGGCAGGCGGTGTGCAGCCCGCTGTGGCAGGGCCTGGCCGGGACGAAGTCGATCCTCCAGTCCTCACCGACCCTGGGGAGCGGCCTCGTGTTCGTCGCGGCGTTCGACGGACGGCTGTACGCGTTCAACGCCAAGGGCTGCGGCGCTCCGACCTGCCTGCCGGTGTGGAAGGGTTCCACCGGCGGCAGCATCGAGTCGAGCCCCACGGTGGTCGGCGGCGTGGCCTACGTCGGGTCCGACGACGGGAAGCTCTACGCCTTCAACGCGGCCGGCTGCGGTGCGCCCAGCTGTCCGCCGCTGTGGACCGGCTCGATCGGGGGCTCGGCCTTCGAGTCGAGTCCCGCCGTCGCGAACGGCGTCGTGTACATCGGCTCGGACCACTTCCTGGCGGCGTTCGACGCGTCGGGGTGCGGCGCCGCGGCCTGCGCGCCGCTGTGGCAGGGCACCTATCAGGGGGAGTTCTTCGGCGGCTCGCCCGCGGTGGCCGGCGGGCGCGTGTACATCGGCCTTGAGGACGGCCTCGGTGTGTTCGCCGCCGGCGGGTGCGGCCAGGCCGTATGCGGACCGCTGTGGCTCGACTTCGGGTCGGGCGCGCAGGCCCAGGTGCAGTCCTCGCCCACCGTCGCCAACGGCCTGGTCTACGCCGGCCGCAACACCGGCCAGGTCCTGGCCTGGAAGACCAAGCCGTGCGGGGGGTTCATCTGTTCGAACATCTGGAGCGGGGACACGGGCGATCCGCTGGTCAACTCGTCGCCGACGGTGGTGAACGGGAAGATCTATATCGGCAGCGCCGACGCCAACTTCCCCGAGGACATCCAGGGCCGGCTCTACGTGTTCGACTCGTCCCTGTAGGCCCACGCCGGCGGCGGATGGAGACGGAAGCTGGCCCGCCTGGATTCGAACCAGGACTAACTGATCCAGAGTCAGTCGGGCTACCGTTACCCCACGGGCCAGTGGGTGGGCCAGGCCGAAATGCTACACGGCTCATCGGCAAGCGGCTCCCAAGAGGAACTGACTCGGGGACAGTCTGGCTTCGACCTCCCTCAAGAACAGGCTCCTCGCTATTTCGTGTGGGCTGACGCCATGTCCAGCTTCCCTGCGATGAGGTAGGTCATGGCGATGAGGTTGGTCTTGGTGCGGTACCCGCGAGCCCGCCGCTTCGCCGCCTGCACGAGCGAG
>JALYLZ010000132.1 GCA_030774015.1 Actinomycetota bacterium
GGTGGGGACTGGCCCGCGGAGCGGGCGCCGCCGGCCCCAACGCCCAAACGGGTTGTTTCGGCCTAGGGCCGGAAGTTCGTGAACTGGAGCGCGATCCCGAAGTCGTGTTCCTTGACGGCCCGGATCACGGCCTGGAGATCGTCCTTCTTCTTCCCCGTGATCCGCACCTGGTCCCCCTGGACCTGGCTCTGGACCTTCACGGAAAGCCCCTTCACGAACTTGGTCAGCTCGCGGGCCTTCTCGTCCGTGATCCCGTGGTTCACGTGCACGTTCATGCGGTAGGTTCCCCGGGCGGCCGGCTGGACCGGGCCGTTGGACAGCGCCTTCAGGGGGATCTCCCGGCGGACCATCTTCTCCTTCAGGACCTCCAGGGCCGCCTTCAGCCGGTCCTCGGTGGAGGAGCGGATCTCCAGGAGGTCCTCGTCGCGATCGACCATCGTCCCGGTGTTCTTGAAGTCGAACCGCGTGGCGACCTCGCGCCTGGCCTGGTCGAGCGCGTTCGAGACCTCGGCCATGTCGATCTCGGAGACGATGTCGAACGAGAAGGCATCCTTGGCCATGCCCGAGATACTACCGGCCGGCGGATCGGCGGTCCCAGCGAGGGCGCCGTGGATCCCCGGAAACGGTCAGGGCCTCCACGACCCAGGCAGCAGCGCCTCACCGTCGTGGGCGGTGAAGACGCGCTGCACGTCGGAGCCGTCGGCTCGCATGACGTACGTCGAGATGTTGGTGAACGCGCCGTTGGCCTGGATGGCGTGCTGCTGCTCCGGTGACGCGTCCCGGTCGCTGGCGAAAGCGATCCAGGACCCGTCCGGAGACCAGACAGGGAACGAATCGAACCCGGGCCAGCTCGTGAGCCGGCGTTCGTTCGAGCCATCCGCGTCCATCACATAGACGTCCTGCGCGTAATCCTCGAACTGGTCGCCGCGAGTGAAGAGGATCCGCGAGCCGTCCGGGGACCACGTCGCGAATTGCTCGTAGCCGCCCCCGTGGGTCAAAGGCACGAGGTCCGTTCCGTCGGGACGCACCGTGTAGAGGTCGAAGCCCTCCGCCCCGGTGGCGCCCCCGTTCGTCGCGGGACGCCCGGCCAGGAGGAGGTGCTGGCCGTCGGGGCTCCACGCGACTGACTGCCAGAAGCCCTCGATGACCAGGGCATTCCCCGTGCCGTCGGCGCTGACCACGTAGGCGCCGGTCGCTCCCTGCGTGTCCCATCCGATGTACGCGATCCGCTTCCCGTCCGGGGACCAGGACACCCCCAGGACCGGTGCGTCGACGATCCGATGGGCGCCGGTGCCGTCGGCGTTGGCCACCATGAGTGAGCTGCTGCCGAGGTCGGACCCGGCCCCGTAGGCGATGTTTGTCCCGTCCGGCGACCACACGGGGAAGTCGGTGTAGGCCTCCGTGCCGATCGCCACCGGGGTGCCACCCTCGACCGAGGCGGCGAACACGGCGGAGACGTTGCCCGCGTCGCTGGCTCGCATGTACGCGATCGTCCCCGTCGGTCCGGACTGAACGAGGGGCTGGTGTGCGGGGGATCCGCCCGGCCGTGCCATCCAGGCCACGAACAGTCCGAGCACCGCGACCGTCAGGGCGACGGCGACCGTGGCGACACGGCGCACGGCGAGACGCCGAGCCCGCGACGCATGGAACCGCTGAAGCGAGCGCTCGGCGTCGAATGACAGCCCACTCGTCGCCCGGGCCAATCGCGTGCGAAGTTCCTCGTCCTGCATCATTCGGCCACCTCCGGTTCCGCCAGCCCCAGTCGCTTCCTCATGTCTCTTCGGCCACGCATCAGATGCGCCCGCACGGTCCCGGCCGAGATGCCGAGAACGCCACCGGCCTCGCCGGCATCCATCCCCACGTAGTCGATGAGCACGACGGCCGCACGCCGGCGGGGACTGAGGCCGGAGAGAGCGGTACGGATCGCGAGCCACTCGTCGACCTGCGGGATCTGCTCGACCCGTTCCGCTCTGGGCTCCAGGCCAGCCAGGGCCACGCGGAGGTACTTGCGCACGTGCGATCGGGCGAGATTGATCGCTACGCGGAACGCGAACCGGCGAGCGTGCTCGGCGCTTTCCATACGGTGCCATCGTTCGCTGAGGCGAAAGAAGGCCTCCTGAGCCACGTCCTGCCCGGCTCCGGGATCTCGGGCAACGAGTGCCGCCGCCCGCGCCACCACGAGGAACGTCTCCCTGAAGAACGTGTCGAAGTCCGGCAGGAGCCCTGCTCCCCGCTCGCGCGTGTCCACGTCCATCACTCTTACTACGCCCCACCGGCTCAGAACGTGTACCCACGGGAGGCCGAGGTCTTGATCGCTCGGCGAGGCGGTCCATACAATCGCCGGGCTGATGACTCCATGAAGTTGACCGTCACGTCCGCCGGGGGGCGGAGCGAAGCCATCGAGCTCGGGCGACAGGTCGTCCTCGGGCGCGATCCGTCCTGCGACGTCGTGCTGGACGACCACCTGGTGTCCAGGCGCCACGCCCAGCTCGAGGTGGACGACAGCGGCCGCATGGTGATCCGGGACCTGGGATCCCGAAACGGGACCTTCGTGAACGGACAGCGCATCGAGGGGGCCGTGGTCCTGGCGGGGACCGAGCGCATCGGGATCGGCGACGCCGAGATCTCGCTGGCCCCGGAGGTCGCGCCGGCGCCCCCGCCCGAGGAGGCGGACCGCATGGTCGGGACCACCCTCGGCCGGTACCGCATCGAGGCCAAGATCGACGAGGGGGCCATGGGGGCCGTGTACCTGGCCGAGCACACCCGCCTGGGCAAGCACGTGGCGCTGAAGGTGATGGGCCAGCGGCTGTTCCGGAACCAGGTGGCCCGGCAGCGCTTCGTCGACGAGAGCCGGACGGTCGCCTCGCTCGACCACCCGAACATCATCCCCGTGTTCGACGCCGACGAGATCGGCGACGAGCTGTTCATCGCCATGCGCTACGTGGACGGCGAGGACCTGGGCCGCCTGCTCGACCGGGAGGGCGCCCTCGATCCGGAGCGGGCCATCAACATCGTGGCGCAGGTGGGTTCGGCGCTCGACGCCGCTCACTCGCGGGGTCTGATCCACCGGGACGTCAAGCCGGGCAACATCCTGATCGCCTCGGCCCGCGACTCGGCCGGGGCGGGACACGCGTTCCTGTGCGACTTCGGGATCACCAAGAACCTCGCTTCGAGCGGGCTCACCGCGACCGGCCAGACCCTGGGCACCCCGAACTACATGGCCCCGGAGCAGTTCAAGGGCCAGCCGGTGGACGGCAGGACCGACCTCTACGCGCTGGGGTGTGTCCTGTACGAGTGCCTCACCGGCACGCCGCCGTACCCGGGGGACACGTTCGAGACCGTGATGTACGGCCACCTCATGACGGCGCCCCCGCCGCCCACCGCACATCAGCCGGCCCTTCCTCCCGGGCTCGACGCCGTGGTGGCCAAGGCCATGGCCAAGGATCCGGCGGACCGCTACGCGACCTGCGCGGAGCTGGTGGCGGCGGCCCGGGCAGCCCTGGCCGCCGGTACGGCCCGGGCCCGCACG
>JALYLZ010000133.1 GCA_030774015.1 Actinomycetota bacterium
CTCCCTCATCCAGGCGTCGAAGCGTCGGGCCCGCGGATACCGCACCAGTGCCAACCTCATCGCCATGACCTACCTCATCGCGGGGAAGCTGGACATGGCCTCAACCCACATGAAATAGCGAGGAGCCCGTTTTCCGACCTGAACAACGACGGGTTCGGCGGCCACTACATCGGCGATTCCACCGGCAACGTATGGAACAGCTTGTGCCTGCTGGCCGTGTGGCCCGACACCAGGACCGGGAACGCCAAGGACGAGCTCGGGTTCGTCTCGAACGACGCGGTCAACTGCCTGGAAGTGTAGAAGCGGAGGGCCTGTATCGGGGGCTGACAGAGGGGCGCCCGGCGACGCCGGGCGAATTCACCGCTGAGGAGTTCGCCCAGGTCGTGCCACCCTCCCCTCTGTGGGCGCTGGTGGTTTCGAACCACCGACCTCCGCCTTGTAAGGGCGGGGCGAAACCGCTGGTCAGGGGCCTGAGCAGGGCGAATCGACACTTCAGGAGTTCCGTTGAGTACCGTGAGGTGACTTCGAGTCGTTATGCAAACGTTATGCCGAGGACGGCTTCCCCGTCGAGCGACTCACAGCCTCTTGGTAGGCATCCACCATATCCTCAGCCATCGAAAGGCCGGTCTCGATGATCTCGGGTCCGATCAAGACGGAGAGGTCCCGGCGTGGCATGCGATGCCACCGATGGAGCGGGTTCTCGCACCGCTCCAGCGAGTAGCGGTCCAGAGTGGTCCACTCCCGATGCGCCGCCGCGCTAGTCGGTGCGTACACGAACCTGTACTCGATCTCCATATCGACCTCCGCGGCCATCTTCCGAGCATCGAGGCCGCTGAAGGTCCCGCTGAGGTCGATCTCCTGGTACTCCTCAAACGTGTCCTGGTTCACCTCGGCCTGCAGGTAGTCCGCGTATGCCTGTAGTTCCTCTGATGGCTCATCCTGGGCGTCCAAGTACTCCTGGAGGTGCAGCTTCAGGAGCTTCAGCCGACCCACGCCATAGTCCTTGAAGCGCCTGAACATTGAGGGGTCATCCCTCTTCACGAGCCAGCGCAACACGATCAGCGACTCCACGATCGAGCGGAGGATCGGGACGCCATGCTCAGCCGACCAGAGAAGTGGGGTGCGGCTGGCCCCCGCGACCGCGCGGATCGAGGCGGCCGTGATCCCAGTAAGGACCTCGAAGCGATCCGGACTGTAGAGATCTGGGTCCGCGGTTTGGGCTACCTCGAGGAACCGTCGATGGATGGCCTGGGCTTGGCCCTGAAGGGCTTCGTGAGCTCGCTCCACCTCATTAGTGTCGGAAGAGGCCACCGAGGGATCTCGAAACGAACATGCGAACTTACGCCAGTTGGAGCGCCAGAACTCCTGACCCCAGTCCACGCCCTCCTTCGCCTGATCCTGTGCGGCCGCGCCGACGAGTGCCCCGAAGGCGGCCCGTGCCATGGACTCCGCCAGCTTCTTCTCCTCTTCGTCCAGGCCGTGGGGGTACCGAGGGAAGAGTTCGACCATGACGGAATCATGCGGAAGCCGAAGCTTCCCAGCCTTCGCCCAGCGAGAGAGCGCGATGAACTTCGCCCGTGTCGAGACGTCCGACTGCCCATGGTGGGCATCGGTGATCACGCGTGCAAGAAATCTCTGGGCGACCTCCCAATCGATCACCAAGCCTCGTCCCTTCCACGGTTCGGTGAGCCACGACCCGGGTGCGCCCGGGTACATGCCGAGCGCATGTGCGAAGTCCTCGGGCACAGCAAGCTCGTAACCTTGCGCCCGCTGAAGCTTGGCGATAGCGGCGACCCGTGCCTGTTCGGGAACTGCTTCCAGGCTCGTGAGCCGACCATCCATCACGACGGCCCCTTCGGCTTTGGCTTCCTTCAGCGCCTCGTCGATCATATTCAAGGCCGCTGACGCTGCTCGCATCCCGTCGTCAAGGTCGATCGAGATGAGCGCGCACAGCCAAAGCATGTCGGGGAAGACGTCGGTCAACCATTTCGTGAAGGCCACGTTCGTCAATGTCATTAGCGGCGGGACGAGCTTCTTCCCCTGCCTCGCGTGGGCCGACAAAGGGGAGCTACGCGGAGAGGCCCCCTGTCCAGCCTTGTTTGGACGCTTTCGCTTCTTCGTCACAGTCGTGGTCCATGTTAGTAGGGGGCAGGACACCCTATGGGAGGACTTGGGACCTAACCTAGAGTTGTGTGCTCAGAGGGGGTGTTGGTCCGAATCGAGGGAGTCTCCACCAGGTTGCCGACCAGAGACACGACCCCATCGGATTCACCCGGCGCTGGCTCACGCGCTCCATGCCCTGACAGCGAGTGCGGCCAACGCCTCATTCCGTCTCTCGATCGTCTGCGGCGTCCAGTCCCTACGCGTCACGGCCTCGGTCGTGAGGGGTGTCTGATCTCCCCAACTCCGGATAAGGGCTCTCTTTTCGGGCCACGTACTCGCACCAAGCTGATTGTTGGCTCCCGACGGCCCATCGATCAGGAGAAGGTTTCCAAGATTGTAGGTGTACGCCGTTCGTGCGTCGCTCGTGAACTGCGTCCACTGGCCGAGTTTAGGCGACTGCGGAAGAACATGTTCGAGTGTCAGCGTCTCCCGGGGACGCAACCCGGACTTATCTGAGATTCTCCAATACTCGAGTGCGTAGAGAACAGCTCGCGCCCGATTGTGAGAGAACTTGCTGTCGAACTGGAAGGCCTTGAAGTTCTGCTTGAACAGAGCGTTGTCCAGGACCAACATGTCGCGCTGGATGAACCAGGCCCGGAGTTCGTCAACCGTTTGGATATTGCCTTCCCGAATCTCCTTGGCTGCCGTGATGTACGTCCGCTCGGCGTCGCCGCCTCCTGTCTGACCGTGGACGAGGCCACGGACGGACCATGCAGCGATCTTGCGCACCGCCTCGCCTCGTCTCTGGCGTCGCACGGCCAACGCCCGCCGACTAGCAAAATCTCGGAGAACAGCGAGGAGGAGATACCGCAACTGCTTCAAGCCCAGGCCGTTGAGAAGTTCCGCTGCCTGCTGCGTCCCAGAGCCCAGTTGCGCCCAGAAGCTTGATACGGCTTCTGGGTCGGCAAGGGCTCGATAGAGATCGGCGCTAGCAAGCAGCTCGTCGAGGGTGGCCAAAGCGTCGGCACTCTCAATCTCCCGTCGGTAGTCCGTAAAGAACTCCGCCTTCGTCGTCTTTCCAAAGCGTGATCCGTAATAGTGAAGAAGGAAGCTCTCTAGATCGTCCTCATACTTCCCACTGGAATCCTTGAGTGTCTCCGTAATCTGATTCCACTTCAGGACAGCAAGTGAAACATCTGTGGCTCGAGCGATCAGGTGGCTCTTGACAAGATCACCATTCGTGAGACGTACACCACGGGTATTCAGCGTCTCGAATATGTTGTGCGCGTCCTTGGGTGGGACCCGAAGTAGGACCGTGTATGCCTGCCCGCGAAGGAACTCCCCCCACTGCTTGAGGCGCCCCAGCTTCGCGTCAGGCGTCGTCCGTTGGCTCAGATCACCCTCGAGATGAAAGCGAAGCCGCCCTCGGGCCGCCTCCAGGCGCTTCGCGGACTCGGGCAAGTCGCTTCGGATGCCTGCCCGGTTCAAGAGGACGTCTTGGTCCTGGGCGCTCACAACAAGAGGAGCAGACGGTGATTGCCGCAGGGCTGGGGCGATCTGGGCCAATGCGTCTGTAGCTACCTGCGCGTTGTGAGGGCCGCTGCTCCTGGCTGCCTCGATCAACTTCTGCATCTCCGCAGCTAGCAGCAGCGTCGTCGCGAGACGTTGCTGCCCGTCTTGGATCTCATCAGAATCGTCGAGCACCACAAGCCCCAGGAAGTAGTCCTCTGAACCCGTAGGGGCATCTAAGGCACGCTTGAGGTCGTTCCAGAAATCGTCGACCTGAGGGCGGCCCCAGGCGAACGATCGCTGGAAAGCCGGCGTCCGCAGGTTGTTGTTGAAATCCAGGAACTCCAGAATCCCCTTGGTCTGCGGAGGAACGGTTGGCATCCATGAATCGTATGTCACCGCCGCCGTCGAGTGCGACGACGGACTAGCGAGAGGCGAACCGTTTCCAGAGCCAGCGTAGTTATGCCTTTGTGGGCTGAGAGCCGGGAGCTGTGACGGATTCTCTCAGCCCAAGGTCTAGGTCTAGGCCACTCCCCCAGCAGTGCAGCCTCAGCCGACACCTGCTTGTGACCATCGAACCCCGCCCTTCCATCCTCTGTCTCTCCACGTAAACTCTGCGACGTGCCTGGCAGGGACCAGCTAGCTTGGGAACAGGCCACTTCCTGGGATGGGGCCTTGCCGAGCCCAGGAAGCATGTGGCGCTTATTCCATAGGCCAGAACTCCCTGAGCGTTTTCGTCTGTCAGTGGATCAGCACGTCGCGACCTCTAGGCTCCTCCGAGCTGGACTCATGCAGCATCTAAGCGTTGACTCGGGGCTCACTCCTGAGCAGGTAGCAGGCGAGCTGGCAGTACTGACCGGACGACGGCACACTCCGACAGCTGTGCTGGCCCTGAGGGGTGTTCGACTCCAACCGTCTCGTTGGAAGATCCGATTCGCAAACCTCGTCTCAGGACGGTTCACGGAACTTGTCTTCCAGAGAGCCTTTGGCCACGTCCTGATCGAGCTTGGGCTCACCTTCCAGGAGGAGACCGTTCTTCGCAACTTTGTGGACTATAGGGTTAGCGAGCCAGCCGAGCCTTTCGAGATCGCACTAAACCTGAAGAACGCAGGTGTCCAATATCGCGACTCCCAGAGATGGGTGGGTCTCAGCCCCGAGGACACGCTGCCGATCGCCACATACAAGATCTTTGGATCCGAGACCGCCCAGGTCCCGCCGCTCATCTACGTCTATTTGGTCGATTGGACCCTACTCGATCGTCTCCGGACTGGATACTGGCAGATTCTGTCCGGCCCGGAGCGAGAGACCTTCGCCCTGTTAACCTCCGCGAAGGAGATGCCGCGCGACATCGAGGACTCCTTTATCGAGGGAACCGTCGGGGATCGACTAGACAAGCTTATGGCCCACGTGGGCTATGGGGAGAAGGATCTGTCTCTCTTGCCGTTCCGGGCGATCTCAGCTGGTAGGTGTAGACAGCTGTTCTACGATCGCCACGAACGAAGCCCGTACGTCTATCGCCAACGGATGAACACGGATCCTAATGTCCACATCAGCGTCAAGGAGGAGACCATGGCCTTCTCCGACTTCGTCGAGCTCTACCTCTCGACCCGTGATGGCCGTCGAAACCTTCTCGCCGAACTCAGGAGAACGACTCAGGTCAACATCCCCTCGCCCGGCGTCTAGATGGCTTGGCCCCTCAGCGCCTGAAGAGTCCGCTTGTCGGGAAGGGTAGATCAGTTTGCCGCAGCCGACTGGGCAAGCTCAAGTTGCTCGGAACGGCTGGTCGGCGCTTGCCCCTCTAGCTGCTTCCTGATCGCAGTCGCGATGGTCCTGGCGAGCGGAGGGGGGACCGCGTTCCCGATCTGGACCTGAACCTCCCGCCGGCTTCCAGCGAAGTCGAAGTCGTCGGGGAAGCCGTGCAGGCGACGGAGCTCGGGCACCCTGAGCCGCCGGTTGTCCCAGTGGAACGGGCCGACGTACGGGCCCGGCTGAGCTTGGATGGTGCTCGCCGGCCTCTCAGGGTCCAGCTTCAACAGGAACGTCCAATATCGGGAGCGCCACTCGAACAGTGGGCGCGGATGGCCTTCGTGGGCAGTGAAGTGGAGGTAGTTCCGGCCCGGAGGAATCTCGGGCAGCAAATGCCCAAACTTGCCGTTCACATCTTCGCCCGGCTCCCGCTCGCACACCAGGCCCGACAGCGCGTCGCCGGCGGTCACATGGGGCAGCAGTTCGCTCGCGAACGCTGGCCGGCGCCGCCGTTCGTGGTCCCCCCAGTGGGTCGGTGAGGGGAGGTCGAGCACACGCCTGTCGCGTGCGCCCACGAGGAACAGCCGCTGGCGGTTCTGAGGTACGCCGTAGTCGGCTGCGTTCAGGACCCCGTAGGTCAGCGAGTAGCCCAGCTGTCGGATACCAGCGCGGAGTCCATCGAAGAACGGCGCCGACTGGTTCCGGTAGGCGAGCCCGAACACATTCTCCATGAGGTATGCCTTGGGGCGAAGTACATCTAGGAACCGGAGGTAGTCCCAGAGCAGACCCGCTCGAGGGTCACGACCTTGCCGCTTGTACTCCAGATGGAACCCAGACTTCGAGAACGCGACGCAAGGGGGCCCACCGATCAGGAGGTCGACGTCGCCGGGCAGAAGCCCGAGCTTGTCTAGCATGTCAGCGGGATCGAAACGGGTGATGTCGTGCGGCTCGACGGCATCCAGGGCCCTGAAGTACTTTGGCCGGCTCCGATTGAGGGTCTGGACTGCGACCGGCTCGCTCTCCACTGCGTAGATGACGTCAAACCCAGCCTGGTCGACCCCGAGGTCGAGCCCGCCAGCTCCCGAGAACAGGCTGACGGCCGTCCGACGGCCTCCAGTGCGTCCCCTTCCTGGCTTCACTGACCCTTCCTTCGGCTCTGCACCAGCCTGACCAGCCGCTTCGCCACCGAGGCCATGTCCTCATGCTCCCAGACGCGTACGACAGTCCAGCCCGCCAGCCCGAGCGCCTCGTTCGCCTCAGCATCTCTGGCACGGTTCCGCTCGATCTTCGGTCCCCAGTACCCCGGGTTAGTCCGAGGGAGCTTGAAATGCTCAGGGCACCCGTGCCAGAAGCAGCCGTCTACGAACACCGCCAACCGCGGCCCAGCGAACACCAAGTCCGCCGTCCCCACGCCCGGTGCAGGGCGCCTCGCAACTCGGTACCGAAGCCCCGCCCGATGGACTTGTCGCCGAAGGGCCAGCTCGGGCAGAGTGTCTCGCTTCCTGTTCCCCCGCATCACCCGATGCACCGCGGGAGACGAGGCCCATGACCCTGCTGGGGGCGCCTCTGTTCGACCCGGGAATGACATCCCTGTCATTCTGGCCGATCTGGCTGTCGCGGGCAACCTCCGAGTGTTTACCAACGGCTGACTGACCCTGGAATCGGCATCCTGGCCTGGGATAACGAAGCGAGCGGTTCCCCCCGGAGGAAGCGGTCCCCTGCCGCAGGGGAGCTTCAGGAAGTCTCTTGGTTTCCATGTTCCTAAGTGAGACCCAGCGGGGGGCGCTGGCCCGTCAGGTGCTCACGTCGTCAAAGACCACCAGCCTCGTAGAACATCCTGGCGACCCGCCGGGGGCTTCGGCCGATCTGGAGGGCAAGGCGGACCAGCTGGTGCTAGATCGATGAAGGGATCGCGGGGATCCCCCAACGCAGGAAGTAGGCAAAGAACGGATCCGAGATATGAAGAGTCTCAAGCTCCGTGTCGTAATCCACAACGGGCTCGCCCTCGATCCTCTCCTTCGCGATCTTGCTCATCTCCTGAAGGACCCGAGTGACTTCCTGCTGGGACGGCGGATCGTCTTTCAGCACATGGCGAAGCGCTCCTCGCAGCTCGACGTAGGTGAGCTGCGTAAGCGGCCCGGTGTGGGCAATCGCAGCGAGGACCGCCCCGTAGATATCCGTAACGCGCGCGTCGGCAAGAGTCCGCGGCTTTCGGTCCCGACGTTGACGTGGCCCTTGAGCCAGGAGGTCGAACGCGGACTTCGATGCTGCCGACGCCTGACCTCGAAAGAAGGCATCCCAGTCCGGCGCTGCGAGGGTGATCGGCGCGCCGGCCGCCTCGCGGACGCCGTTCGTCTTCACAAGCTGCAAGCAGAAGTCCTGCATGAGGAACGGGCTCTGGAAGCTCTCGTCCGCGAGCCGGCTGCTTAGCGTCTCGCCTGGGTCAAGGAGATTCAAGGCAGCGAACCCTGCGCGCGTGATGCCCAGGAGTTCACCCTCCGACCAGAAGTCGATCGGGAGCTGCACGACGCGGCCCGTCATCTCCTTCTCCACTCGAACAGCGTCGTACGCCCTATGAGGCACCGCTGCCAGGACGACCCCCAACCCCTGAAACACGAGGTCCTTCAGACCTCGAACGACGCCGACCTGCACGTCCTGCGGCATGTAGTGGAAGTCGTCGATCACGACCACCGGCAAGAGCCGCTCCAGCGCTTCCTTCACAGCAGCCTGAGTCGGCCGCGTGCGTACTCGAGTCCTCGTCTCGCCGGTCGTACTCGACTGCCCTCGCTGATGCTCCACGCCTCCCCCGATGCCAAACGGCTTGACGTGGCCTCCTCCACTCGTCCCCGTGGACGTGGCCTCCTCGTCCCGCCTCGCGATCTGCTCCTCCAGCAGGACCTCCAGCTTGTCTCCGACTGTTGCCCAGAAGTCGGCAACCGTGCCGATCTCACCGCCGGCCAGCCAGACGCCCTCCTTGATCACCGAGCGGAGAAGCACGGTCTTGCCCGACTTGGTGGGGCCCGAGACAGAAAGGATCTTGTGTCGCTCGTCTAGATAATCCCGCAACCGATCCTCGAGGCGCAGGTCCGCTCGTGGGTTGTACGTCACCGTGGGTAGCCCTCCGGCTACGAACACCTGCGAAGCCGAGACTTTGATCACGACGACGAGTGTACGACCGGCCCCAGAGTGCCTGGCAGCAAAACCGACCCGGCTGATCGGGATCCGGAAGATTCCATCGCGGCGTGGTCGCCTGATCGCTGGCCACGGTGGAACACGCTTGCGCCCGCAGTCCGCCACGGGCCATGCTCGACGAGCCGGCTGGGCGGGAAAGTCACCAGGCGCGCGTTATGCCTGCGTTGTACCAAGGCGCGTTGAGTCCCCTGACCTGCATCAATACCCAGAGAGCCGCCCCCTCCAGGCGGCGCCTCAGCGAGTGCCTCGTCCCGCGGTCACCAGCTGTCAGGGAGATCATGGAGTGCCTACTCGTAGCGAACCTCCGTTCCAAACCCCGACCACCTGGCTCTTGGTTCAGACCCACAAACGTCACGCGACCGCTCCCCTAAGGGAGGCCGAATGCGTGAAGCTGCCCATCGTCGGAGCCGGCGTACACGACTCCATTGGCAACCGCCGGGGAAGAGAGATCGAAGTGGGCAGAGGAGATCCACAAGGGCTGACACGTCTTGGGAATGCCCAAGCACCCGGTCGTTCCTGACGCGCTGAAGGCGTACAGGCTTCCATCGTACGAGGCCACGTACACGACCCCATTCGCAACCGCTGGGGAAGACTGAACCGCGTTCCCGGTAGCCCCCGTCCACAGGGGCTGGCAGATCTTCGGCGTCCCCGAGCAGCCCGTCGTGCCGGAGGCGCTGAAGGCATACAACTTCCCGTCATCCGAGCCGACGTAGACGACTCCGTTTGCGAGTGCAGGAGAGGAGACGATGCCTCCACCCGTCGCACCGGTCCACAGGGGCTGGCAGACCTTGGGGGTCCCCGAGCAGCCCGTCGTGCCCGAGGCGCTGAAGGCGTACAGCTTGCTGTCGACTGACCCCACGTAGACCACTCCGTTGGCAACCGTCGGCGAGGAACCGACAAAGCTGCCGGTGGGGCCAATCCAGAGAGGCTGGCAAGTCTTCGGCGTCCCCGAGCATCCAGCCGAGGACGTGCTGAACGCGTACAGGTTGTGGTCGTTCGACCCGATGTAGACGACGCCATTCGCAACGGCGGGGGAGGAGCCGATCTGGTTCCCCGTCGGCCCGATCCATAGCGGCTGGCAGACCTTGGGAGTCCCCGAGCACCCAGTGCTCCCCGAGGCGCTAAAGGCTTCTAGGTTGTCATCGATCGACCCTACGTAGACCACCCCATTCGCCACCACCGGCGAGGAGTCGATGGCGTAGCCGTTGTCTGCGGTCCAGAGCGGCTGACACACCTTCGGTGTGCCCGAGCACCCTTTGGTTCCCGAGGCGCTGAAGGCGTAGAAACCGGTGGCTCCGATGTAGACCACACCGTTCGCCACGGCAGGCGAGGAGTTGCCGATGTAAGTCGTGGGGGCCGTCCACAAGGGCTGGCAAGTCTTGGGCGTGCCCGAGCACCCCGTGGTCCCCGAGGCGCTGAAGGCGTAGAGGTTAGCGTCTGGTGACCCCATGCTCGTGGGTGACCCTATATAAACGATACCCTTGACGATCGCCGGGGCTGAGTAGGTTTCTATCCCGGTCGCGGCGGTCCACGCAGGGGCAAGACCCGAGACGTTGGACGGGCCGATGAGGTTCTCGTACTTGTTGAAGCCTCCGTTCCCCGCGCCGAAATGGAACTTGGGCCAGTCGGTCCGAACCAGGAAGTTACGGGTGGCTGACAGCCCACTACTCTGCCCCGCAGCGGTCACGGTGTGATCGCCAGGGGCAGCGGACTTCGGGACAGTGAATGAGGTGGAGAACGCGCCTGACGAGTCGGTGGTGGCGTTCGCCACCTGAGTGGCGTCGAACGAAACGACGACCGACTCGCTGGAACCGAAACCTGTCCCCGCGATCGTGGCTCTAGTCGTTGGGGGCCCAGAGGTCGGTGACAGAGTGATGGAGGCGGCCGCCGCCTGGGCTGGCCAAGTGAGAGTGGCCAAAGCGATAAGACCGCTTGCAACCACAAGGCCCTGAAGGCGGGCGGGCCGGAATGCGGACACAGCATCTAGTTTCGGCCGCAGTCAGGCGAGAGTCAAACGGCCGAGCTCACCAGAAATGTCCTCGAAGGGCCTTCGTTGACTCACGTCAGGATGTCCTCCAACGAGGCACCCCCTCGGCAGCCCCGCCACTGGGTGCTTGGCTCGGGATCCGACGCCGGCCGGGCTCACCCCGAGCATGCACCTCCGGATCACGGTGTCCGTGCTTGATCGGGTCGGGAAGGGCCGGCCCCACGGAAGTTGATCAACCACTCACCCGTGCGCGGAGCGACTCGTCTCGCGCACGCGGCCCCTCCGGTAGACCCTCCTGTCCTGAAGCTGGTCTTGACCCCAGTCTTCCACCGCGATCGGAGGCGCGGGTAGCGCACGCCCGCGTGAGCAATCGGCTCGCGCGCGCGACGGCGCTCTTCGACCTGCTCCACCCTCTCAGTGCTCCTACACTCGGCTCATGCCCGAGATGGACCTTCGCCGCGCGGTGCTCCTTGGGCGGGAGGTGCCTCGCCATCAGGCTGCTGAGGACAGGGCTTCGAGCGATCCAGCAAGCGAAGCTTGAGGCGGACCCCTCGTTCCACCTCCCCATGCTGCTGCTCGCGAGCGGCCTCGAACGGCTCATGAAGGTCGTGCTCTGCCTTGCCGTGCTTCAAGACCAGGGCCGGTTCCCGAATCCGTCGGACATCCCCGCGACGCACGACCTCGTCCGGCTACTCGACGTGGTCATCGCGACTTGTTTCGACGACGCGTACCTGGAGCGCCCGGCCGCACAGGAGGACCTGGCCTACATACGGGACGACGAGAGGCTCCGTCAGGTGGTGCGGGCGCTCGCGGAGTTCGGCGACCAGGCCCGCTACTACAACCTGGACGTGGTCACGGGCAGGAGTCTTCCCTTCCGACCGCCTGACGAGGCGTGGGGCGACATCGAGCACGCGGTGCTGGAGGAGAATCCCTTCTGGGTGGTGGAGTTCACCACCGACTCAGGCCTTGAGGCACACTCCGACCGGATGGCCCGCACCCTCGTGGTGGCCATCGAGCGACTGATCCGCGCCCTGGTTCGGCTGTTCACGCTGTCTCGGATCGCGCCCGAAGCGAGGCTCCACACGGGGCGGATCGCGTCCTTCCTTCGGCTGACGGATGAGCACCTCGGAAGCACGCTCTACTAGGCTCCCGGGCAGTGGGGCGAAGCCTTGTCCGTCCGACCTTCACCCCCGGCCCCGACGCCGCTCGGCCGCGCGGACTGAACGACAATCGCGGCTCCGTACCTAGACGAGGATCAGGCTCCTCGCCGTGGCTCATACACCTCGAGCTCCTCCCACGCCGGGTAGCCTCGGTAATCGGGCTCTCCCCGCTCAAGGGCCGCCAGCTTCCGGCTCTCGATCTCCGCGTGGTAGTGCTCCTCACACACGATGACGCCGGCGTCGCCTCCGATTGGCAACCGCCGAGTCTCCTCGGTCGTCTCGTGCCCGTAGTCACAGGAGTTGACTTCGTACATCCGTGCTCCTCCGCCGGCTGCGCCGCGGCTCGTTCTCGATTCGCCCCCACAACAAGATAGCCGCGCCCGTTACCCAGCCGGATCTCCCGGGCACGAGTAGGCGGCCTCGTCGTAGTCCGCCTCGCAGACCTCGCACGTCGGCCCGCTGATCTCCACGTCGATCGTGCCCCACCGCCCCAAGCTGACCGTGCCTTCCTCGTGGATCGCCCGTGCTTGCTCCTGCGTCAGCCTGTAGCCGAGCAGCAAGAGCCAGCGGTGGCGCCTCCGAACCCGGATCTCTGGCCGTCCAGCCCCTGCCAAGCCGAGTCGTTCCTCAGGCCTCGCCATCTCCCCCCCGTCCCTCCAGATGTTTGGGGCGCGGATGGTACCCGCAGGCGATGACAGCTCCGTCCGAGGCCAAGAAGGGGCAGCGGAAGGCTCTGAACGGCCTCCCCCTGTGTCTCCCCCTCGGACCAGGGAGAACGGCGGCCCAAAGGCGCCCACAGCGCGAAATCCGGGCGGTCCCGCCGGGTCGCCCTGCCCCGGAGCCGGCCTGGCAGACCGACCGCTGCCTAGACGAGAGGCACTCCGTCGGTCGGCGGCAGCTTCCACCCCTCCCTCCAAGCCCGTGGCTCCCCCGATGGTCCGCCTTCCGCCTTCCGTGCTCTCCGGGCCTCCGCCCTCGCCGCCCGGAGACCCCGGGCTTGTGCTCCATGCCGGTCGAGCCAGAACCGGCGAGTCGCCGTGACGAGCCGGCCTCCGTTGAGTGCCAGATGGAGGTGCAGGCAGGCCGCGGGATCGTCCACTTCGAGGTCTAGCGGCGCCAGCGGGAGCTTGAGGACGTACCTGGCCATCCTCTCCGGATACCTGAGGCGCTGGAGGTCGGCCCACCCCAGGCGCGCCGCTGTGGCAGCCTCCCTGAACCGGTCCGGCTCTAGAGCATCCGCACGGGCCAGGACGTGGACGTTGGGCACCAGGCCCTCGCTCAGCTCAAGGATCCAGACGTGCTCCCAGGACCGTCCCCCTCGGCGCATCTCAAGAGCCACGCGCCGCATCCCTCCGGCGGTGGCCCTGTACGCCCGCCGGATGGCATGCGTGTCGGTGACCGGTCCGTGCGTTCCCAAGGACGCCACGCCACTCAGCGTGGGTCGGGCCAGGACCATGGCGTAGGCCGTCGAGAGTGCCCGCCTCGGGCCGCAGTACGAGCACGCCAACGTCCCGCACGCCGGCCTGACCGTCTCCCCGGTGTGTAGGTCCACGAAGGGTGGACCCGGTCTCGGACATGAGGTTGGTGTCGCCATCCGCGTCCCCTGCCGTCTGGAGGCGCGGATTCAAATCGATGTCTCTGACAAATCGGAAGGGGCCCGAATGCGGCTCGGGGAGCCCGTGGGCTCCCCGAGGAACTCCGTCTCGCCGAGCGCGCCCTAGAGCCAGGCGGCGCCCGCTGCCGGAGCGATCAGCACGAACGTGGTCTCGGGAGGGATGGTCTTCAGCATGGTGCGGATCACTTCCCGGGCCACGGGACTCCGTACGAGGTCGACCCGGTCGAACACCACGAGCTGCCAGGCGAACCCGGCAGGCTCCGCCATCAGCTGCCGCCGGAGGTCTCGCATGTTCGTCGCCGTGGCCAGGTTCGGGGGCACCTCGATCACCGCCACGGACTCGCCAGCCGCGATCTCCGAGCACGTCCGGCACTTCCCGCAGGGCTCGCCGTTCTTGGACTTCTGGCAGTTCATGCTCTGTCCCATGAACCGGGCCGCAGGCAACCCCACTCCGTCAGACCCAAGAAGCTTCATCGTGGGTGGGAGGACCTTGCGAGCCAGGCCATCCTGGATGGCGTCAGCGCCTGGCAGCACCTCGCTCAGCTCCGACAGGCTCCCGATGTTCGGGTTTGGACCTTCTTCCAAAGTCACTTCCTTGCTCCTTTCTTGAGAATTGCCAGCCCGGCCTGCCAGCCGTGAAGCTACGGGAACCCAAGCGTCTCTAGGACCAGTGGAGGCATCTTCTCGATGAACGGGTACTTGCTGGCCCAGCGCAGCACGTCTTGGACGAGCGGTTCCGTCGCCTTGCGGGCGGCGTCGAGGGTGCCGAGGGACTCGCCTTTGTCGTCCCGCCAGAACTCGGGGACCTGGTGGGCGAGGATGCCCGGGTTCAGCCGCTCGTCGAACTCCGTGATGATCTCGGCCGCCGTGTAGGAAAGGACGTAGGGAGCCAGCGCGATCTTCAAGGCGTAGAACGCCGCCCCCCGCGGTGACTCCTGCACCTGCTGAATGGTCGCGATCCCCTTCAGGCCGGCCTCCGCGCAGGCCTCCCGGAAGCGCTTCGCCCTAAGCCTCGCTCTCCGGCTGAGGAGGTGGACGTGTGGTTGGTTGTGCTGGTTCAGCTCGATGCGGGCGACGAGGAGGCAGGGTGCCGCGTATTGGGCCGACAGGATCTCGTCGATGTCCTGGAGGCCGGCACGGAGGAACTCCGAGACCCCCTTCAGGTCGGACCAATCCTCCACTGGATCCGGGAGAGCGATCAGCGGGAGGCGCTCCGGGCCGGCCATCGCCACCGCTGCCGCGGTCTGAACCGACTTCTGCAGACGGCACGTGACGCAGAAGGAATCCGGACAGGTCGTCAGGTCTGGGTTGGCGAGCAACCATTCCAGGTCTGAGAGGTAGTTGCACGGCGGCCACGAGGGCGGCAGGAGCGGCAGGTCCGCAGCGGGCTTCACCAGCCGCGCTCTCGATGGGCCGCCAGGGCATCGAGGACCTCATCCCACCTGAACCGGAGGAGCCGGCCGACCCTGAAGACGGGCAGAATGCCCTGGTCACACAGGGCGTAGATGGAGCGAAGCGGTACATGGAGGAGCACGGCCATCTGCGACGCGGTGAGCAACGGTTCCCTGGGATGACTTGCGCGTGGGGCCGTCGCTGGGGGGTGCATGAACCGAGCCTAGGGCCACAGGCAAAGCTCGGACAATACTTTGCCTTATACTTTGGACGTGACACACAAGACTCAAACCAGAGGCACACAGGAAGTTGCGGCTTGGCCTGTCGGCGAGCATGAGACGTTCAAGTACCCGTTCCGGTACGAGCGCCTGGCGCGGCGGGAGGACGCAGCGAAGCTGGATAGCTTCGGCGTCGACGATCGGCCTTTTGACTTGTACAGCATCTTCGAGGTGGGACCAGTATGGGTGGTAGTGGAGTTCGCAGACGTGGAGGGACGGCTCGAGCCGGTCCGGGTAGAGATCAGGGGCCGCGGTGATGCCCACGACTCCACGGCCTACCCCATCCGGGCGTCCGACCTTCGAAGAATCCAACTGGGACGTCTCATCGAGGAGAGCCGCCGAGAGATTGCGAAGGAGGCGGGCGAGCTCGGCCAGATCGTGAATGAGCCGCCGATCGACGACCAGTACGAGCGGCTGTACTCGGCCGCGCTGGCTAATCCGTCCCTCGACCCCGCTCAGGTAGGGCATGCCCGCGAGGCCCATCGTGAGGCCGTTCAAGTGGCCCGTTTCTTTGAGGCAGCCAGGAAGCGGAAGAGGGGACGCCCTCCTCTTGACCGTTCCGAGCTCGAGGAGACGGTTGACCGGTACAGGGAAGCCTATGGGAACACGTCCCGCCCGACCAAGGCGGTTGCCGACGAACTGCACCTCGCCCATTCGACCGTGGCCAAGCGCATCCAGAAGGCGCGTGAGCTAGGCCTGCTGCCCCCCACCCGTCGAGGCGTCGCCATGGCTTGATGGCCTTCATCCAAGCGCGACGGGCGGGACCAACTCGTCTCCAGCGTGCCGCTTAGCGTGGGTGTCAGACGGGTCGGCACCTTCCGAGAGGGCGGTTTACGTGGTCCCCCCCCTCGCGACGGGAAGGACGCCCCCAGATCGCCTTTCACGAGCCGATCCCCGTCCGGCCCTCCCGGGGCTCGCCGCGGACGGTGATCCGACTTCTGGCGTCCTCGTCGTCCTCCGGGCGAGGCTTCCGCGCTTTCCTTCTCAGGCCCTCCAGCCCCGCTCGCGGAGTCCTGTCCGCCACTCCTCGAGCGCCCCCTCGATCACCTTCCTGGCCCGCGGCCCGGAGGCCGTGGTCTCCTTCACGAGTGCCCCGGCGATGGCCTCGACTGCGGGCCAGAAGTCGGGCCGCGAGGTCAGGTTGATTGTCCGTTGCCGCAGCCACTCGACGTACGCCCCAGCTTCCTCGTCTTCAGCCGACGCAAGAGTGGACCAGTTCACGGGCCAGATGCTCGTCACCTCCGGGCACCAGGACGTGCTTGATCCTCGCCCCCACGTTCACGTGACAGTGCCTCCGATTCGGCCTCGCTCAGTCGCTGCAGACCAGCGCCCGCCCAGTTCGAACGGCCACGCAATCGGGCCTCCGTGACGGGGCCCGCCAGTGTGATCATGATGTCTCTCTCGATGATTCGCCGGACGCGGCACCCCATGCCGCCAAAGTCGGCGTCGTAATTCAGTTCCTTCAGGCGCTGGGTCCACGCCGTCGATGGACGGCGGCGGCGGACATGTCCCAGGGTGCCCTGGACCTCGTCCTCCCCGATTGAGATGCTGACCGCCGAGCTGCCGAGAAAGAGGGCGGCCACGGCATGGCCCGCCTCGTGGTACGCGGTGGCCCTCATCTCCCTCGCCGAGCGCTTGGGCATTCCCTCGATTCGCCCCCCCGCTTTGGCTGCACGACGAAGCCTATCCGCGCAGTACGAGACTTCTTCACGGCGGGCCCTCCCGGAGCGATTCTGGCATCCCCCGGCAGACGAGGCGTCGCCCCGACGAGCGGCTCTTCGATGGCGCTGCGTACCAGGCCAGTCGTCGCCGATCGACCCCTCCCGGGGCTCCATCCCCCACGCTGCCGCCCCGACGAGCCCTACCGGGCTCCCCAGCGCGAAGGACGGCACCCGTAGGGTCAGGTCCCTCCCGCCCAGAGCCTCATGGATGTTCCGGGACACCGAACCGGCCGACGGCGAGGCTCGGCGCGTCTGCCCGTCGGCCCTTCCCCAGAAAATCGTGCGGGGGTACGTGCTCGGACCGGGGTGGTCGGCGGCGACCGTCGCGGGCATCCCTCCTATCTCTTCAACAACTAGGACAAGACCGCGCCCGCGCGCGGGGGCCGACCACTATCACTTCACTTCCGATGTCTGGCTCAGTCCGACGACTTGACCCCGGTCGGCTCGTGATCTCGCCATCAGCTCCCCGAGGGATTCAGCCTTCTGCCTCTTGGTGTCCTTGAACAAGTGGAGGTAGAGATCGGACGTGGTCTTGATCGTAGTGTGGCCGAGCATGTCCTTGACCTCGTGGAGTGTGTACCCCGCATGAGCGGCCAGGGACGCCGCCGTGTGCCTTAGGTCATGGACTCTCGGCGGCTCCCGGTCGCCCTCGGCATTCAGCCTCACAACGCCGGCCCGAACACATGCTGGCTGGAAGACGCGCGCTCTCCAGTTGTTCTGCCGGATCTGGCCTTTTTGAGCGTGCGTGAAGACCCATCCGTTGGGGTCGAGGTCGCCCGCCTCGGTCCGCGGGCCGAACTTCTCCAAGTGCTGCGCCAGCTCGGTGCAGAGCTCTTGGGATAGCTCCACGGTGCGAACCCGTCTCGTCTTCGTCTGTCCCGACAGTTTCCGTCCCCCAACCTCGGCCGAACTCTCGGAGACGGTCAGGGCCCGATCCAGCAGGTCGAGATGCCGGACTCTGAGAGCGGAGGCCTCTCCTATCCGGAGACCTGTGTATGCCAGCAGATAGACGAGGGCTCGATGGCGGACAGGCACGTTGTTAGCGATCAGGTCGACCTCGTCCGCTGTCAGGAAGAAGGCATCTCGCACCGGGCCACGAGGGATCACGATCCTGGTTGCAGGATTCGATAGCGTCTTGCCCTCCAGAAGCGCGGATGTCAGGAGGGCCCGAAGGGTTCGGTACGCCTTGTCGATCGATCCGACTCCCACGCCCTTCTTCTCCAAGTCTGTGATCCAGCCCTCAACGTCATCTCGGGTGATCGAGGCTACGGGCAATTGGCCGAGGCGCCCGGGAATGATGTGCAGCCTCCCCACACTCTCGTAACGCGCTCGTGTTGAGGGCGAGAGGTTTCGGCGCCTCTCCAGAAACAGGGGGAAGTACTCGGCCAGCGTGATTCGACCTTGCTCGAGCTGCCTGAGCTGGCGCGCCTTCAGTGGGTCCCGAACCGAAGCCTGGAACTCCTTCGCCTCCCGGAGGGTGGGCTTCGTCTTGGTCCGCTGACCAAGGCCGCGGACCCGATAGGACACCATGAACCGATCGGGCTTCCCCGGAGTGGTGATCCGGTAGATGCCTGGGAACCTCGTTCGCTTGACACTCCGCGCTCCCGCCATTCGGCCTCCCGATGTTATGCACCGTTATGCTGCGTCGAATCGTGCGGATTCTACCGGGGGCTGTGTCGGGTGACAATCAGTCCGCTGAGCTGCACCTTTCCTTGGTGGGCGCTGGTGGTTTCGAACCACCGACCTCCGCCTTGTAAGGGCGGCGCTCTCCCGCTGAGCTAAGCGCCCGTCAGACTTCTTCGTCGACGTCTGCATCGGCCTCGGCGTCGGTGCCCTGGACGTGGCCGCAGGCGCGGCACACCACCTCGCCGAGCATGAGCGAGAGCCGGGTCTTACCGCATCGCCGGCACCGGTCGAGCCGGGCCGCCCAGTCGGTGCGGCTCTCCTGGCAGGACGGGCACACCAGGACCTGGCGGCCTTCCGACACCGCCCGCGCCCACGGCCGTTCCTTCTTGGGAGGGTCGTAGGTGGGCCGGCCGCACAGCCAGCAGGCGGCGCGCTCGATATCGAGCTCTCCGCTCACGTTCACCAGGAGAGCATAGTGATCGCCCGCCCCGGCGCCAGCCCGAATCCCGAGGTCGGCGCCGATCCCACCGGGAGCCCGCTTTGCTGGCCGGGCGGCGTTGATGGGAGCATCCAGTCCCCCGCAACACGGAGGATCGATGAGCGACCACGAGACGATCACGTACGAGGCCGGCGACGGGATCGCCACGATCACGCTGGCCCGGCCCGACAAGCGCAACGCGATGAACTCGGCGATGTTCCTCGAGCTCGGCGAGGCCACCGAGGAAGCGGCGCGGGACCCGGCCGTACGCGTCGTGCTCGTCCGCGGGGACGGGCCGTCCTTCTGCGCCGGGATCGACGTGTCGTCGTTCGCGGAGCTCGCCGGGGCGGGCACCTCGGCCATCCCGGCCTTCGTGCGCCTGGCCCAGCGGCCCTTCCGGAACCTCGCCACCATGGCCAAGCCGACGGTCGCCGCCGTCCGTGGGAACGCCCTCGGCGCGGGTTTCCAGCTGGCCCTGGCCTGCGACCTCCGGGTGGTGGCCGACGACGCGCGGATGGGCATGCTCGAGATCCGTTTCGGGCTGGTCCCCGACCTCGGTGGCAACCGTCCCCTGGCCGCGCTGGCCGGCCCCGACCGGGCCAAGGAGCTCATCTGGACCGGCCGGATCGTGGAGGCCGAGGAAGCGGACCGGCTGGGCCTGTGCACGCGGCTCGTTCCTGCCGACGGGCTGGATGAGAACACCCGAGCGCTGGCCGAGGAGCTGGCCGCGGCGCCGCCCATCCCCGTGTCGCTGGTCAAGAGCCTGGTCGTCCGGGCCCCCGAGACGACCCTCGAGGCCATGTTCGAGCGCGAGGGGCAGGGCCAGTTGCTGTGCCTGTCCAGCGAGGACCACCGGGAAGCCGTCGCGGCGTTCTTCGAGAAGCGTCCGGGCCGGTTCGAGGGTCGATGACGGCGAGGAAGCCGGCGGCGGCACTGCTCACATTGGGGCTGCTCGCCGTGGGGTGCGGCGCCGGCTCACCCCTGGACCGCGACGCCCATGCCCCCCTGACGAAGCCGCCATCGGCGGCCCCGTCTCCGTCGAACGCCTCGCCCACCCCCACCACGTCTGCCGACCAGCTCGACCTGGCCCGGCGGAAGATCAAGCACGTCGTGTTCATCGTCAAGGAGAACCGGACCTTCGACACCTACTTCGGACGGTTCCCGGGCGCCGACGGGGCCACGCGCGGGCACATCTGCGATGGAGCGACCGTTCCCCTGAAGCGGGCGTCGGACACCACTGCCGACGTGGAGCACCACTTCGTGCCGGCCATCCGGGCGGTGGACGGCGGCAAGATGGACTGCTTCGACGAGCTGTGGAACGGCACCAAGCTCCAGTCCTATGTCCAGTACCACCATGACCAGATCCCTTCCTACTGGGCGTGGGCCAAGCACTACGCGCTGGGCGACCGGTTCTTCAGCTCCATCTACGGGCCGAGCGGGCCCGAGCACCTGTGGACCGTTGCGGCGCAGTCGGATCGGTTCGTGGACCAGGAGGAGCCCGGCCAGTTCGGCCCGAACGGCGCCCCCCGCGAGTACTGCGACGACCCGAAAGAGCGAGCGTTCTCGTTCCGGAAGCTGACCCCGACCGAACGCGAGCGGGCGTTCCACATGGAGGAGAGCGCGAGCACGGCGACGCGGGTGTCGCAGTTCTTCGTCCCCCGGTGGCCGTGCATCGACGTCAAGGTGCTGCCGGACGAGCTCCAGGCGCACGGGGTCTCGTGGAAGTACTACTGGGGCGGGAACAACTGGGTCCAGCCGCTCCGCCAGATCCGCCACGTCTGGTTCGGCCCCGAGCATCAGGACATCGTCCCCGAATCGGGCTTCATCCCGGACGTCGAAGCGGGACGCCTGCCGGCCGTGTCGTGGCTGACTCCGCCGGTCTCCCTGTCGGAGCACCCGCCGGCCAGCGTGTGCCAAGGGGAGAACTGGACGGTCCGGGCGGTGGACGCGATCATGCGCAGCCCCGAGTGGAAGAGCACCGTGGTGGCGCTGACGTGGGACGACTTCGGCGGCTTCTACGACCACGTCACGCCGCCGCACATGGACCTGTACGGCCTGGGCCCACGGGTTCCCCTGATCGTGATCTCCCCGTGGGCCAAGCCGGGCTTCGTGGACGACACCACGCTCGAGTTCTCCTCGGTGCTGCGGTTCATCGAACGGGTCCACGGCCTGCCGCCGCTGGCCTCCCGGGACCGGGTGGCGGACGACATGCTGGAGGCGTTCGATTTCACCCAGACGCCGAACCCGCCGCTGATGCGGCCCCAGCGGGATTGCTCGAAGGCCGGGTGAGGGTTTCCGCGCCTACGACTCCGTGTCCGGCAATCCCGACCTGAGGTCCAGGAACTCGACCCCCTGTCCCAGCGCCGCCACCAGGCGATCCATGGCCTGCTCGATGGAGGACCGGTCGGGCCCGGCCGACAGCGGGTAGTACTCGTCCTCGGAGTCGTCGGGCTCCCAGCCGAACGCGTACGCCCGGAGCTCGAACCCGCCGTCCTCCTCGTCCTCCTCGATACGGATGTACTCGATGTTGCCGAGGTTGACGAGCTCGTCCTCCTGCGTCCTGACCCACATGTCCGCCCCCTGGGAACCGAACCCTCCGGCCGGCCGGCTCTGGCTCTGGCTCGAAGTCCATCCGCCCGTACGATCACCCTACCCGACGTGGTGGAGTCCGGTCTCGACGGTGGTGTCCCAGCTCTCAGGTTGATGCCTCCCGCCGTAGAATCCCGCCGTGTCGAGGATGGTGCGGCGATCCGTGAGGTTCATGGTGCTCGGCCTACTCCTCGCTGCTGGCATCAGTCGCGTCCTCGAAGAGGCGGGCCTGTCCCGGTGCGACTGCTATCCGGAGTGCTGGTGCAAGCGCCCGGGCCTCAGCCTGTTCCGCTGGATCGTTCCCCGCTTCCACGTCGGGCCCTGGAATCCAGAGGACAAGGCCCGACACGAGGCCGCGGGCGGGAAACTGGTCCCGTAGCCCCGCGATCTCCTGCAGGTCAAACTGGGGCACTCCCGCCCCGACCGGCGACGTGCGGCCGAACGCGAGGGCTCAGACGCCGGCGGCGTCCCGGAGGGGCTTGCGGTCCCACACCATGACCTGCGGCGTCCCGTGCCCGTTCCCCGACGCGGGCACGTGCTGACGGCCGGCGCTCCCCTTCGCGGCCGGGCGCTCGGCGCTCTCCAGCGTCAGCTCGATGCCGCCGAACAGGTCCGCGACGGCGTTGTACAGGAAGGTCAGGACCGACGCCATGAACGACACCACCACCACCAGGATCAGGTCGATGGCGAACAGATGGCTGAAGATCCATCCCCCCTGGAAGTGGAAGTGGTGGCCCACCCCCACGGCGTTCACCAGCTTCTCGATGTCGGCCAGCACGCCCATCGCGCCGAGCACCGCATACAGGATGGCCAACCCACCGAGCAGCGCCAGCATCCCGATGAAGGAGAAGATCAGCGAGATCTTGAACACCGACCAGGGGCCCACCCGTGACACCACCACCCGGGTCCTCCGCCGCTCGGTGGATCGAACCGTGGCCCGGTGGCCGTCGGGCTGGCGCGGGATCTCCACTCGGACTGTCTGGCGCGGGGTGAACCGCGTGGGCCGCTCGTCCTCTCGCCGCTCCACTACCGCCATGTCCGTCTCCTTCGGTCCACTCGGGGACGCGACTCGCCGGCGCCCGCCACCTGTCGACTTCCGTCCTCCCCGCCTGGATCCGAACGTTCCGGCCGGGGGCGAAGGCCGCCGCTCAGCCGGTACCGCCATGACCACCGCCTCCCCTACCGCCGCCGTGATCCCCCTCACCGCCACCACCGCCGCCACCGCCTCGACCGCCCCCGTGGCCACCGCCACCACCCCCACCTCCACCACCGGTGGGCGACGGGGAGGGGGCGGGCGCGGGTGCAGGAGGAGCAGGCACCACCGCGTGCGGCGGGTTCACCTCGTAGCCGGACAGGTCCGGCGTGGGGAAGTCCTGCGGCGTCACCCCCGCCAGGGCCTTCTGCATGAAGTCGTGCCAGATGAGAGCGGGGATCGAGCCGCCGAAGACGTCCGGGAACCCCTCCACGTTCAGCAGCGGGATCTCGCCCTTCGGGTACCCCACCCACACACACGTCGTGAGCTGGGGGGTGTAGCCGCAGAACCAGGCATCCTGGAAGTTCTCCGCGGTCCCGGTCTTGCCGGCCGCGGGCCGCCCGATGTTGGCGGCGGTCCCCGTGCCGTGCTGGATGACCCCCTCCAGTGCGTAGGTGACCAGGTCGGCGACCTTCTGCGGGAGCACCCGCTTGGGGGCGCCGTTCGGCTGCATGAGCACCTTTCCGGAGGCCGACTGGACCTCCTGGATGGGCTCCGGCCAGTGCCGGACCCCGCGGGAGGCCAGCGTGGCGTAGCCATCGGTCATCTCGAGCGGCGTCACCGCCTGGGTCCCGAGGGTGATCGAGCACACCGGCTGGAGCGGCGACCGGATGCCCGTGCGGTGTGCCGTCGTCACGATGTTGTCGGGGCCCACGTCCAGCACCACCTGGGAGAAGATCGTGTTCACCGAGTTGGCCGTGGCGTCGAGCAGCGTCATGGTCCCGGCCGACTCGTCGGCGAAGTTGTGGACGTCCCAGGGACCGGTCACACCGGTCTTGGGGTCCGTGGTCTGGCACCGCGGGTCGTCGATGACCAGGTCGGGCGGCCCGTTCCAGCGCGAGAGCAGCGAGATGCCCTGGGAGATCGCCGTGGCCAGCGTGTACGGCTTGAACGAGCTCCCGGCCTGCCGGCGGGCCTGCGTGGCCAGGTTGAACTTCACCTTGTCGTGGCTCCGGCCGCCCACCATGGCCAGGACCTCACCGGTGTGCGGGTCCATCGCCACCAGTGCCGCGCTGGGGTCGCCGGGGGTGGAGAGGTGGGAGTCCACGGCCATCCGGGCCAGGCGCTGGAGGTGCACGTCCAGGGTGGTGTGGACCTGGAGCCCGCCCCCGAACGTCTCAGCCGTGCCGAACCGGTGTTCCAGGGTCTTGGTGACGTAGCTGAGGAAGTACTGGCCCGGGACCGGGGCGCCGACCGACGGGGAGGTGTGCACGGGGCGGGCCTTCAGGTTCGCCGCCTTCCGCGGCCCCAGGTACTTCAGGGTCACCATGCGGTCGAGCACCCAGTTCCGCCGGTCCATGGCGCGCGACGGGCTGGCGATCGGGTCGAACAGGGCCGGAGCCGCGATGAGTGCCGCCAGCGTGGCCGACTGGAGCACGTTCAGCTGCGACGCGTTCTTCCCGAAGTAGGCCAGGGCCGCCGCCTGGATCCCGTAGGCGCCGTGGCCGAAGTAGACCTCGTTCAGGTACTTGGCCAGGATGGCGTTCTTCGAATACCGGCGGCTGAGCTTCTGCGCGATGATCGCTTCCCGGACCTTCCGAACCAGCGTGCGCTCGTCCCCGGTGTAGACGTCCTTGACGTACTGCTGGGTGATGGTGGAACCGCCCTGGAGCACCTGGTGGTTGACGATGTTCACCCACGCGGCCCGCACGATCGCGGGGATGCTCACGCCCTCCTCCTGGTAGAAGTTCTCGTCCTCCGCCGCGATGACGGCCCGACGCATGGACTTCGGGATCTCCTTCAGCGGAATCGGAACCCGGTTGACCGCACCGTGGAGCGTGGTCAGGAGGTTCCCGTCGCGGTCGTACACGAAGGTGGTCCGCGGAAGGGACGGCGTCTTCGGGATGGCGGTGTGCTGGTAGACCTCCACGGCCTGATGCGCCCCCACGCCGACGGCCAGCAGGGCCGGCGCGAGCAGCAGCGCCACCAGCCCCGCCACCACCGCCAGGGCTACCAGCCCAACCACCACGGCACGAGCGCGATGCCCGAGCGCGGTTCTCGGGCGCGCCACATCGTCGCGGGCCACGAGTTCCGGAGAGACGCCAACTCGCATTGGGTCCAACAGACATACCCCGGCCCGCCGCCTTCCAATGCCCGCGCAGGTGAAGAAACGGTGAAAGGAGGCCCGGAATCTTGCGCTTGGGCCCGATGAGAGCCCGTGGTTCACTCTCGGCTGACGGACTTCCCTCCGGAGGTGGGCGCGTTGATGGATCACGATGAGTCCCTCGTTCAGGTATTCACGACCCTCGCCACCAGGGACGACGCCCTGGAACTGGCCCGTTCTGCCGTCGAGGCGCGGGCTGCGGCGTGCGTCCAGGTGGTGGGGCCGATCGCGAGCGTCTACCGATGGGAAGGGACCGTGCAGGAAGACTCCGAGTTCCTGTGCCTGCTCAAGGCACCCGGATCACGGCTCGAGCCGCTGCTCCAGTTCGTCCGGGACCACCACCCTTACGACACCCCCGAGATCACTGCGGTGCCCAGCGCCGCGGTCGACGACCGCTACCTCGCCTGGGCCGTGGCCGAGACGTCGGCATGAGCGGCTCGCGCTTGCTTCAGACCAGCCCTAAAGCGAGCATCTCAGGAGAGTGAGCCCGGCAGACCTGGGAACCCCTTATGCGGGGCCAGCGGAGAGGGTCCGGATGCGCATCGTGACTTGGAACATGAACCAGCAGGGCCGCGACGCCTGGGCCTTTCTTCTGGGCGCGCTCGATCCGGACGTCGCTCTGGTCCAGGAAGCAATCATCCCCGAGGACGTCGTCGATCGATACCACGTCCTGTTTCAGGAAGCCTGGCCGAGGAGACCATGGGGTTCAGCCATCCTCGTCCGCAAGCGGGTTGGGAACGCCGACGCTGTGGCCGGGAGCGTCTGGAAGGATCGATCTCGGGGGGCCGTGGTGCTGGCGGGGTTCTCGGTTCCACTCCTGGGTCCAGAGCCCATTGCGATTGCGAGTGTTCACGCTCGCTTGATGAGGGACCCCTTGACCTCACGGCGACGTGTGATACCGGCCTTGCGTGAAACCTTCGTCGAGATTCTGCACCGCCGAGGCGGCCGGTTCATGTGGGCGGGGACCTCAACACGGCACGGGCAGCCGATCACGCATTTCCCGGGTACGGGCATGGCGACTTCTGGAGGGACCTGGAGGACAGCTGGGCGTTCCACGAACCACTCCCCTTCGGGGGAGCGGAGGAGCGGCAGTCCTACTGGGGAAGGTGGCGCCAGAACAAACGGCCGACGATAGGAAACAGCCTCCAAGACGACCACATCCTGTTGGATTCGACGACCTTCGGATACGTGAAGGGGTGTCTCGTGTGGGATACGCAGGTGGTTCGGGCGCTCAGCGATCACGGTCCCGTCGTGGTGGATCTCGTTCTTGCCAGCGAAGCTGGATGATCTCCCCACATCGGAGGTGAGCGATGAGCGACCACCACATCAACGTGTTCTGGAGCGAGGAGGACAGCGGGTACATCGCCGACATCCCGGATCTGGACTCGTGCTCGGCCTTTGGCCGAACCGCCGAGGAGGCCGTGGGCGAAGTCATGAAGGCAAAGAGAGCTTGGCTGGAAGCCGCCCGTGAAGCCGGGAAACCACTCCCCGAGCCCCGGTACCGCCCGGCGCCCATTTCCCGCTGACGGGCTACTCGCTGGGGGCGGCGATGGTCTCCCGGGCGACGTGGTCGACGACCTCGGTGAGCTCGCCGGTCTTCCAGAACACGGCCAGCTGGCGGTCGGCGCTGGTGCCCTCCTCCAGGATCCGGTGGACGTACTCGACGGCCCGGCGTGATCCCAGCTCGTCGACCACGTCGTCCACGAACTCGCACAGCTCCATGGCCAGGTCCCGAGCCGGCACCTCGGCCTGCTTGCCGAAGTCGATCAGCTTGCCGTCCAGACCGTGGCGCATGGCCCGCCACCGGTTCTCGGCGATGAGGCTCGGCATGTACTTGCGGAACCCCAGGTTGCCCTCCCGCAGGCGCAGGAGCTTCGCGCAGATGGCCTGGACCAGCGCGGCCAGGCAGATGGTCTCCTCCACTCGCGTGGCCGCGTCGCAGATCCGGAACTCGAGCGTCGGATACAGGTAGTGCGGCCGCAGGTCCCACCAGATCTTCTTGCCGTCGTCGATGGAGTTCGTCTTCACCAGCAGCTCGACGTAGTTCTCGAACTCGTCGTAGGAGGCGAACTCGGGCGGGATTCCCGTGCGGGGAAACCGCGACCAGATGACCTGGCGGTAGGACTTCAGGCCCGTGAACCGGCCCTGCCAGAACGGGCTGGACGTGGACAGCACCAGCAGATGGGGCAGGAAGTACCGAGCCTCGTTCAGGATCTCGATGCGGAGCTCCCTGTCGGGGATCCCCACGTGGACGTGCATCCCGAAGATGAGCAGCTCCCGGATGACGTCCTGCATCTCCTCCTCGAGGGTCCGGTAGCGCTCCTGGTCGGTGACCAGCTGGTCCTGCCACATCGCGAACGGGTGGGTGCCGGCCGAGCCCAGCCGGAGGTCCGACTCCGCCAGGAACGCGGCCAGGGTTCCCCGGAGGCGGAAGATCTCGTCGCGGGCCTCCTCGACGTTCGCGCAGATCTTCGTGCCCACCTCGACCACCGACTGCATCATCTCGGGCTTGATCTCGTCGCCCATGGTCGCCTGCGCCTTCGCCAGCAGCGTGTCGATGTGGGCCCGGAGGTTCCCGTCGGCATCCAGGATCTGGAACTCCTCCTCGATCCCGATGGTCAGCCAGCCCTCTCGGAACGTCATCTCGGCCCCTCCACCACGAACGTCGGCACGACGCTCCCCTCCCCCGCCGTCACGTTCAGCAGCGCGGAGGAGGACAGCCGGGACAGGCACCCGGAGGCCCGTCCCTCGAACACGTACGGATCCATGTCCGTGGCCAGGTCCAGGTAGTGGACGCCGTCCAGGGCCACCGGGAAGGGCTCCCGGGGAACCGGGACGGCCTCCTGGACCACGTAGGACTGCGTCAGCGCGGCCTCCAGGGCCTGCTCCCACTCGTGCTGGTCGACCGTCCAGCCCAGGACGACGCCCTTGCCGCCGTACTCGTCGTTCGGCTTCAGGACCAGCTCGTCGCGGCCCTTGGCGACGTGGTCCGCCAGGTCGTCGATGCGGCGGCCCCGGTAGGTGGTGGGCCCGGTGCGGACCCTGCGGGTCCAGGGGACGTGCCGCTCGATGGCCCGGCGCTGGGCGGCCGAGTACAGCGAGGCGTACTGCTCGTCGGACAGCAGGGCCAGGCTCATCTTCTTGTGCAACAGCTTGGCCCGAAACGTGTTCACCACGCACGCCGCCCCGTCCAGGTAGGCCCGGGCCAGCGCGCCGGCCTCGTCGCCCTTCGCCAGCAGCTCGCTGGTCAGGACGCGGCGGTACACGAGGTTCACCCCGGTGCCGTTCGCGTACAGGCGCCCGCGGCGGTACTCGAGCTCCATGGGGTCGCAGATCACCGCCGTGACCCCTTCCGCGGCGAAGCGGTCCCGGAACATCTCGAACTCCGACACCGTGGGCAGGCCCTTCCAGTCAACGATGGCCACCGAGGGCTTCCGGTCGCGACCCCACTCCCGGAACGCCCGCAGCATCACCGAGACCTGCCGGTGCTGCACGGGGAGGCGGCGGAGGCGGAAGCGCTTCCGGAACGCCCGCATCACCGGCATGGCCTCGAAGACCTCCGCCAGGTGATCGGAGTACGCGATGCCGGCGGGGGACTCCGCGTTGTACTCCACGTATCGGAGGCGATCGGTGAAGAAGCCGTCGATGCGTGCCGAGGGTGAGGAGTGCCGGCAGCCCGGGTGGGCCAGGGCCAGGGTCTCCTCCTCCGGCTCGAGGTCCAGCTCGGCCCGGAGCCCGGCGTCGCGGAGGAGGGCCCGCTCCAGCGCGCCGAGGGCCGAGACCACGGCGTTCGAGGCGGCCACCGCCTCATCGTAGCGCTGCCTCGTCACCAGTTGGGGCCGGAGCGAGACGCACAGCGGGTGCTCGCCGAACACCAGGCGGTGCTCGCGCTGGCCCTCGTGCAGGCGTTCCAGGCTGTCGTCCAGGACAGACTGGTCCTCCAGGAGCTCGTGGTAGACCGCGACCGGGTCCGAGCCCGTCACTGGGTCAGGAACCGCCACCATCGCTGCTCCCCTCGCCACGGGGGCTCCGCCTCGCCCAGCGCGTACCGGATCACCAGGCTGCTCATCCGGTCCAGCACCCAGCCGAAGTTGTCCTCCTTGATGGAGAAGTTGTCGAAGTCCGGGGCCGGGTTCAGGAAGTCGATCGCGTAGAGCACCCCGTCGCGGACCGCGAACTCGACCGTGTCCATGTCGTAGCCGAGCGCGTCCACCAGCGCCACGGCCTGCTGGACGGACTGCTCGTGCAGCTCCGGGCCGAGCGGCTCGTCGATGCGGTAGCGCTCGTGGAAGGGCCGCCGGGGGTCGTAGCGGATGGGCAGCACGTCGGTTCGGCCGATGCAGATGCACCGCACGTAGTCCTGCCAGTCGATGAACTCCTGGAGGATCATGGTCTGCTGCCCGGACGTGTCGTAGGCCTGGATCAGCTCCTCGATCGAGCCCACCACGTGCACGTCCTTCCATCCACCGCCGGTGTTCGGCTTGAGCACGGCCGGCAGGCCCGTGTAGCCGGCGATGCCCTCCCAGTCCATGGGGAACTGGAGGTTCCGCAGCGACACCTGCGGGTCGATGTCGGGGATGTACTCCTTGTTGGGGAGCACGACGGTCCGGGGGACGGCCACGCCGATCTTGCGGGCCAGGGTGCACTCGAAGAACTTCTCGTCCGCCTCCCACCAGAATGGGTCGTTCACCACGACGGTTCCCTGCAACGCCGCGCTCTTGAGGTGGGCGCGGTAGTACGGCACCTCGTGGGAGATCCGGTCGACGATGACCGCGTAGCGCGACTCCTCCAGCTCCCGGGCCCCGCCCAGCATCGCCATCTCGGCACGCACGCCGACGGCGGCGCCCTTCGCGTTCACCGTCTCCAGGAACGGCCCCGGGAACGTGTCCTCCCGGCCGACCAGCAGTCCCACCACGCGCTCGGAGCGCTCAGACATAGCGCCGCATCATCTCCTGCCAGTACGCCCAGTCGTGGGCCCACCCGGGCCACACGTCCAGCCACACGTCGACGCCCTTCTCCTTCAGCAGCTCACCACACCGCAGCGAGTCCGCGACGTTCGCGTCGTCCTGACCGGTGGCGATGACCTTCTTCTCCATGGCCCGGATGAGACCGAGAAAGGACTCGTCCGACAGCCCGGGCAGGAACGCGAGCGGGTTGGTGAGGTACACGTCCCGGCCCCCCTGGCCGTCCAGCCAGTGGTCGGTGTCGTACGCGCCCGACAGCCCGATGAACCCGTTCACCTGGGCGGGATGGCGGAGGGCCAGCAGCACCGCGTGGAAGGCCCCGAACGACGTCCCGGTGGTGACGGGCCGCCACGGGATGCGCGGCATCAGCTCGTCCAGCAGGTAGCGCTCGTACTGGAGGTGGCGGGCCACCCGCTCGTCGGCCGAGCGCCCGTCCGCGTACCACGACTCCCCGTCCACGCTGTCCACGCACCACAGCTGGATGAAGCCCGCCTCGACCTTGTCCGACAGCGCGCCGACCAGGCCGAAGTCCTCCCACTGGTAGAAGCGGCCCTTCGAGGTGGGGAACACCAGCAGCGGGAGGCCGGCCGAGCCGAACCGCAGGACCTCCATGTCCCGTCCGAGCGCCTGGCTCCAGTCCTTGAAGTATTCGCGCACGCCACCCCCGTCGCCGGTCCTGCTGGTCCTGCTGGTCCTGCTCCCGAAGCCTACCGGCGATGCCGTCGCGGAGGCTACCGGGACAGCAGGTACAGGGTGAGCGGATCGGCCACGGTGGCCAGGGTCACGGGGCCGATCTCCTCGTAGGTCAGCCCCTCCAGGCCCGCCGCGGATATCACCTCGGTGGTCACCAGGACCTCCCCGGGCCGGGCGTACTCGGCGACCTCGGTGGCGACGGCCACGGTGCGGCCGAAGTACTCGCCGTCGCGAACCACCACCGGCCCGGCATGCACGCCGACCCGCGGGACCAGCAGCCCCGCGGCCGGGGCGCGGTCCACGACGTCCAGGGCGCACTCCACCGCGCCTGCCGGGTCCCGGAAGTGCAGCACCACGGCGTCGCCGACCAGGGACTCCGGGCGCCCACCGCACGCCAGCGCGAGCTCCTGGACCAGGTCCCGGAACCGGAGGGTCCGGGACGTGAAGCGGTCGTCGTCCGCGGCCGGCTCCTCGTGGGGCGACGCCTCGATCACCGCGATGGCGGGCGGGCTGATGGTCCGGGGGCGGGCGATCCCGGCCTTCTCCAGGATGGTCTCCACGTGCTCGATGACGTCCTGGAAGAAGAAGTGCTCCTCGCCCCGCCGGTGCAGCAGGTGCACCAGCCGCGACGACATCTGCTCGAGCTGGGCCCGGACCAGGGCCATGCGGTCGAGCATCTCCTGCTCACCGGCCCCGGCCACCAGCATGGGCTGTTCGACCTCCGAGCGGAACAGCTCCAGCTCGAACTCGACGATCCGGTGCAGGTTCTCGCCGAACACCCGGAGGGTCCGGACCATGGCGTCGTCGGAGAGGCCGGCCCCCCCGGCCAGCACGGCCATGGTGAGGATCTCGGCGTCGTCCTCGCGGATGGCCTCGTCCAGGCGCGCGGCGGGGATCCCCAGTGAAACCCGGAGCCGGTCCAGGAGCTCGGGGGGCAGCCCGATCTCGGCGGCCAGCTCGCGGTGCGTCTTCGCGAGCAGCCCGATGGGTTCCGACATGGCGTAGTCGGCGAACGCGAGGGACAGGTGGCCCTCGCGGATCCCCCGGCCGAGGTCCTCCGGGGCGAGGTCCGAGTCCGCCAGGGCCCGGGCCAGCCGGACGCGCAGCACGTCGCTCGGGACGTAGGCGCCGTCCGCTCCCGGGGCGATCACGCCGAGGTCGGCGTACCGTCGGATCTCCTCGACCGTCGTTCCGGCTCGGATCGCCACCTCGTCCTCGCGGAGCGCCATCAGCTGCCTCCGTGCCGGCCGCCCACGGTTCGGGGACGGGCCGCCCGGAACACCCGAACCGGCTCCCGCAGGCCCTTCAGGACCGTCGGCCCCACCTCCCGGTACACGACGCCCGGCGGCGGAGGATGGCCGGCCACCTCCTCCCCCACCAGCACCTCTCGGGGCCGGGCGTAGTTCACGATCCGCGACGCCACGTTGACGGTCCGGCCGAAGTAGTCCCCGTCCCGGTACACCACCCGGCCCGCCTGCACGCCGCACCGGGCCGGGGGCAGCCCCAGCTCGGCCACCCGCTCCACCAGGTCGACGGAGCACGCCACGGCGAAGGTGGGGGCCGAGAAGTAGAACATCACGCCGTCCCCCAGGAGCTTCACCACCCGCCCGCCGTACATCTGGGACGTCTCCGTGACCAGGTCGCGGAGGGTCGAGGCCAGCTCGGCGGCCGCCTCGTCCCCCGCCTGCTCCGTCAGCCGCGTGAAGCCGGACAGGTCCATGAACGCGATGGCGGGCGGGCTGGCGGGCTTGCCCTCCACGTACCCGGCCCGCTCCAGCGTCTCCTCCAGGATCAGGACGACCTGCTGCATGACCAGCGACTCGAAGTGCCGCTGGTGCAGCCACCGAACCAGCTCCCGTCCCGCCGGCTGGAGGGCCGCAGACACCGAGGCCACCGTCTCGAGGACCTTCGAGGGCGGCTCCCCCGCCGCCAGCAGCGGCTCCACCAGCGCGGACATGAAGAACCCCACCTGCGACTCCGCCACCCGACGAAGGTTGTCGCCGAAGAAGCGGGTGGCCTGCATGAGGAGGTCGGCGTCGAGCCCCTGGTCGGGGAAGGCGCGCTGGGCGGCCAGGGTCCGGGCGTCGTCCTCGCGGACCCGCTGGCCCGGCACGGGCGCGGGGAGGCCCCACGCGGCGTACATGCCCCGCAGCTGCTCGAACTGGAGCCCCAGCTCCTCCGCCAGCTCGTCGGCGGTCTGCTCCAGCAGGACCATGGGGACGGGGAACAGGTCGTCCACGTAGCCGAACGACAGGTCGCCGGCGGCGGTGGCCCGGCCCAGCTCGTCGAGCGAGACCCCTTCCCGCAGCAGGGCCTCGATCAGCCGGACCCGGTTGACGTCGGCCGGCTTGAACGGGGGCCCGTCCGGCCGCCGCCGCAGGACCCCGCAGTCGGCCAGGCGGCGGACCAGGTCGGTCGTGGTCCCCGAGAGCTCGGCCAGCTCCTGTTCGGTCAGCCGTCCTGGCTCATTCATGTCGCTCCACGACCTCCCCTCTTCGGGACGTCCGCTGCCGGATGGCGTGCACGAACACAGCCGAGCCCGGTCATGTCTACAGTGGCACGCCGGCGGCGACCGGTTCCAGCTCGCGCGCCGGGACCGGCTTGCGCCAGCTCTTCTTCCGCCGCCAGATCACGTAGGTGATCGCGCCGAGCGGGATCTGCGCTCCGTAGGTGAGCGCGCGGAACATCAGGACGCCCGCAGCCACCTGTGCCTTGAACTCCGGGAGAAGAACCGTGGTGTGGCCACGGCCCGCCAGCACCAGGCCCGCGATGTAGGCGAGCTCGACCACTCCGAGCCCACCAGGCGTGAGGGGAAGCGCGGTGAGCAGGCGCCCGAACGCGAACACGCCGAAGACCTGGGCCCAGCTCACCTCGCTCCCGGTCACCCCCGCGAACCGAAGCGAGAGCAGCAACACGCTGAACAGGATCACGTGGCTGACCACGGTCGAGGTCGTCAGCGCCGGCCAGCGCTTGCTCACCACGCGGATGGTCTCCTGGCGGAACCTGATCGCGGCCTCGTCCCAGTCCTGGACGGGGCCCTTGCGGAAGAGCTGCCGCACGGCGGTGGCGGCGCTCCCCAGGCCGCGCCCGATGCTGCGCGCGAACAACTTCCGCGAAAGCGCGAGGGCGAACAGCAGGACGACTGCGACCAGCGTGACCAGCCCGATCAGAGCCGGGATCAGCAGGGTGGCCGTGCGGCTGCCCATGAACACCAGGATGACCACCGCGATGATCGGGAAGCTGAGCTTGACGAAACTGTTCCAGATCGCGCTGAGCAGCAGCGAGAGGCCGATCTCGGAGTTGGTGAACCCCCAAGACCGGTACATCGAGTAGGCGATCCCGTTCGCGATGAACCCACCCCCGGGGACGGTGTTCGCGACCGTGGTCGAGGATTGGTTGTTGACGGCCGCCTGGCCCAGTGTCAGCCCCGGCATCGCGGCGACCATCTGGGGCCAGTACGTGACGATGTTGAGGACGGTCACCCCCACCAGGACCAGCAGCTGGCCGGCAGACATGTCATCGATCGCCGCCCACACCTTGGAATAGTCCGCGAACTTCGGGATGGCGTAGACGAACACCGCAACCACGATCGCCATCGAGACCAGGACCTGGATCGCGCGGACCAGGGGCCTGCGCTTCTTGCGGGGATCGCTCTGTACAGCTGCGAGGTCGCCGACCGGCAACTCGTCCATGGTTCTCCCTGGCCGGTTGGTGGCCTCGATCGTACGCTTTCGCAGCCAGCCCGGCCAGGAGCCGCGTCTGGCCGGCTCCCGTCTCCCGCGGCCTGCTGATGGACGCGGCTCACTACAATGCGCTTTCCCGAACGGGGAGGGCACGCCTGTACCGCTGGTGGGTATTCCTGCACGTCGCCGGGGTGTTCGGATTCCTGATCGCCCACGGCGTCTCCGTCATGGTCACGTTCCGGCTGCGGCGCGAACGCGACCCCACCAAGGTGGCCGGCCTCCTCGAGCTGTCGGGATCGTCCATCCGCGCTTTCTACTGGTCGCTCGGCGTGCTGCTGGTGAGCGGGACGGTGGCCGGGTTCCTGGGGCACTGGTGGGGAAGGGCCTGGATCTGGGCGGCCATCGCGGTGCTGGTGCTGACGTCGCTGGCCATGTACGCCATGGCCCGGCCGTACTACCGGCGGGTGGGCCTGGTGGCGAGGGCGATGGCCGGCGGGTCCCACGCGGTCTCCGAGGACCAGCTCGTCTCGATCCTGCGGTCCCGCCGGCCCCTGTCCATCGCGGGGATCGGGTTCGTCGGCCTGGCCGCCATTCTGTACTTCATGATGCTCAAGCCGTCGTTCGGGTTCTCCACAGCCGCGCCGCCCGTCGTGCTCCCGTCCGGTTCGAACGCCGTGGCGGTCACCGCCGTCAACACGACGTTCACGACGGATCACCTGGACGTGCCGGCCTCGAAGGCCTTCGACATCATGTTCGACAACGAGGATCTGGGGATCCCGCACAACGTGGCCATCTACACGGACTCGTCGGCCACCGACGCCCTGTTCGTGGGGCAAACCTTCAACGGAACGGCCACGCGGACCTACCACGTGCCGGCACTGCCGGCCGGTACGTACTTCTTCCGCTGTGACGTCCATCCGCAGATGAACGGCACGCTCAGCGTCGGGTAGCGTCGGGTAGCGTCGTCGAGGAGACCGCACATGGGATACCGAACGATCGTGGTGGGGACCGACGGCTCGGTCACCGCCACCGTGGCCCGGGACGAGGCCATCCGCCTGGCCAAGCGGTGCCGGGCCCGGCTGGTGGTGGTACTGGCCTACCCGGGCGGTCCGATGACCATACCGATGGCCCGAGAGGTGCTGGAGCGCGCCCGAGAGGCCGCGGCTGCGCGGAAGGTCGACGCCGAGGTGGAGTTGGCCTCGTCGGAGCCGGCCGAGGCCATGCTGGAGGCGGCGGAGCGCCACAAGGCGGACCTCCTGGTGGTGGGGAACAAGGGGATGGGGCGGGTCAGCCGGTTCCGCCTGGGAAGCGTGCCCGACCGGATCTCGCATTTCTCGCCCTGCGACCTCCTCATCGTGGACACGAAGTCGGCGGAGGGCCTGGGGCACCGGCAGGAGAAGGGCTACGCCAGGATCCTGGTCGGGACGGACGGCTCGGGCACGGCCTCCGAGGCCGCCCGGAAGGCGTTCGAGCTCGCGATGCTCCTGGACTCCCAGGAGGTCCTGGTGGCGTTCGTGGGCGATCCCATCCTGGGGGCCATCGCCCTGGAGCAGACCCAGCAGGGAGCGCCGGAAGGCGTGACCGTGCGGCCCATCGTCACGGACGGCGATCCGGCGGAGCGGCTGTGCGAGCTGGCCGAGAGCGAGGGCGTGGACCTCGTGGTGGTCGGCAACAAGGGCATGTCGGGGGCCCGGCGATTCCTGCTGGGCTCGGTGCCGAACAAGGTGGCCCATTACGGCCCCACCGACGTCCTCATCGCGAAGACGGTGGACCGGACGCTGTTCGACGTGGCCGCGGGCCACGGCGCGCTGGTGGACGTCGACGGGCGCCAGGTGGGCGTGTTCAAGGACGCCGACGGCGTGATCCACGCCGTCAACCCACGTTGCACGCACATGGGCTGTACCGTCGACTGGAACGACGGCGAGAAGACGTGGGACTGCCCTTGCCACGGGTCGCGGTTCGACGTCGACGGCCGTGTGGTCCGGGGGCCGGCGGCCCGGCCCCTGGTCCGCGAGGACGTCGGCGGCCAGCCCGCAGCGGCGGCCAAAGGTGCCCGGACGCAGGCGGCCGTGGGCCCCCGGCGGTTCGTGATCGTGGGGGCGAGCCTGGCCGGCGGGCTGGCGGCCGGCACGCTGCGGGAGTCCGGGTTCGACGGCCACGTCGTGCTGATCGGGGCCGAGGAGCATCTCCCCTACGAGCGGCCGCCCCTGTCGAAGTCCTACCTCCGGGGCGAGACCACGTTCGACGAGGCGCTGGTGCAGCCGGAGTCCTATTACCGGGACAACCAGATCGAGACCCGCCTCCAGACCGTGGTGGCTGGCGTGGATCCGCGCGAGCGGACGGTCGTCCTGGAGGACGGCGAGCGGGTGCCGTACGACAAGCTGCTGGTGGCCACGGGCTCCCGGAACCGCCGGTTCCCCATTCCCGGCATCGACCTGGAGGGCGTGTACGACCTCCGGACGGTTGAGGATGCCGCCCGGATCCGCCTGGACGCGGAGGCCGGCCGCTCGGTCGTGGTGGTGGGCATGGGGTTCATCGGCTCCGAGGTCGCCGCGTCGCTTCGGACCCTCGGTCTGGACGTCACGGTCATCGACCGGGGAATGGCCCCGCTGGAACGAGTGCTCGGAGCCGATGTCGGGTCGTGCCTGGCGGCGGCCCATCGCGACCACGGCGTCCGGCTGGTATTCGGGGACACCGTGGCACGGTTCGAGGGCTCGCACCGGGTGGAGCGGGTGGTCACCGCGGGCGGGCTCACCCTGCCCTGCGACTTCGTGGTCGTGGGCCTGGGCGTCGAGCCGGTGACGGACCTGCTCGCAGGGTCGGGGGTGGAGGTCGACAACGGCATCCTGGTCGACGAGCGCTGCCGCACGAACGTCGACGGCATCTACGCCGCCGGTGACGTCGCGAATCACTTCCACCCGGTGTTCCAGCGCCGGATCCGCGTGGAGCACTGGCAGCACGCGATCCGCCACGGCGAGGCCGCGGCCAACAGCATGCTGGAGAAGGGGGAGCCGTACCGGGACATCCACTGGTTCTGGTCGGACCAGTACGACGTCAGCCTCCAGTACTCGGGCTTCCACACCGACTGGGACGACCTGGTGGTGCGAGGGAGCATCGACGAGCGCCACTTCGCCGCCTTCTACCTGAAAGAGTCACGCGTCCAGGCCGTGGTCACGGTGGGCCGCGACGACGACCTCGGCCGGGCCACGGCGCTCATCGAATCCCGCACCCCGGTCGACCGGGACGCCCTGGCCAGCGAGGACACCGACCTGTCCGCCCTGGCCGGCCAGAAAAACCTGAGCGGACGGATCAGGCGCCCTTAGGTTTGAGTTGCCCGGTGACGGCGGGAACGCTCGGAAGCGGCCCGGGGATCACCCACACTCCGCTGGAGCTGGAGCCCTCGGGCGCCAGCGTGGGTGGCTCCCCGAGCTGGCTGAGCTCGGAGGCGTCGCGGCCGGAGAACAGGTCGGATGCCCAGTCCACCATGAGGCGCGACTTGCGCCGGAGCCCCGGCATCTGGAGTGCGTGGTAGGCCCGCCCCATGAACCAGGCAGGGAAGCCGCGCCACCGCAGGCCGAACGTCTCCGCCACCCCTTTGTGCCGCCCGAGGTCCACGAACACGCCCCGCGAGCGGTAGGCGAAAGGCCGTGGCCGGCCATGTCCCAGGGCCGCCGCCACATTCCGGGCCACCGCCCGGCCCTGTCGAACTGCATGCTGGGCCGTGGGCGGGCACGCCCGGCCACCGTCGTCGGCGGGATCGGGCACGGCCGCCGCGTCTCCCACCGCCCACACGTTCGGTCGGCCCGCGACCTGGAGGAAGGGGTCGGTCGTGATGCGTCCCGATCGGTGGTCGAGCGGCACCCCGAGCCGCTCCACCACCGGGTGAGGTCGAACTCCGGCGGTCCAGGCGACGGTGCGGGTGGGGACGACCTCTCCAGTCGAGAGGCGGACGCGGTCGGCCGTGACCTCCTGAACGGTCGTGCCCGTGCGGATTTCGACTCCCCGCTTCCAGAGCTGCGCGGAGGCGAACTCGGCCAGGCTGGGCGGGACCTCGGCCATGATCCGTTCCCCTCCCTGGACCAGCAGCCATCGCATGCCCTGTTCGCGGCACCGGGGATAGCGCTTGATCACGCCGACCGCGAAATCCTGGAGCTCGGCGAGCCCCTCCACCCCGGCAAATCCCGCGCCAACGAACACGTAGGTGAGGTAGGTCTTTCGTGCCTCGGGGTCCTCCAGGGTCTCTGCCACCTCCAGGGTCTGTAGCACCCGGTTGTGCAGGGCGATGGCCTCGGGCAGCGTCTTGAAGCCGACGGCGTGGTCTGTGAGGCCAGGACAATGGAGCGCTCGGGACACGGATCCCACGGCCACAACGAAGTGGTCGTAGCCCACTTCGACCTCGGGGCCCAGCGGCGTCACCCCCACCCCGGGGCGGTCGGAGAGCTGGTGTGGCTGGAAGCGCACCGTCCGCCGGACGGGGTCGGCGCCGGTCACCTGCCCGACCCGCAGGTCGACTCCGTGGAGCTGATCGCGCAACGGGATGACCACGCTGGTGGGCTCGAGCGTTCCTCCGGCCGCACCCGGCAGGAGCGGGGTGTACAGCCGGAAGTTGGCGTCGCTGATCAACGTGATCCGGGCGGCCCCGGCCGGCACCATCCGCTTGAGTTGGCGAGCGGCCTCCACCCCGCCGAAGCCGCCGCCGGCGATCACGACGTGCGGGGCGTTGGCACTCGCCTCGTGGTGCCCACGGCGGCTACGTCGCAGCGACAGGTAGGTCCACAGCGCCGTCCCGGCGATGATCAGCTCGAGCGTGGGAAGGATCAGGTCGAGGCCGATGCCCTCGTCGAAAGGCTCCTTGGCCAGGAAGAGGGGCAGGGGATCGCCGCTCGCCAGGTAGAAGTTGAGGTTCAGGAAGGCGCCCGCCAGGCACGCCCCGATGGTGCTCAGCAGCACGGCGTCCCGCTGAGGACGGCGCAGCGATTCCCACCGCAAGAGCCACGCCAGCCCCGCGACCACCAGCACGATCCCGATGATCAGCTCGCCGGCCTCGATGAGGTAACCGAACGGCTTCGCGTTGGGAATGATCACGTGCCTGAGGAAGCTCCTGTACCAGGCCGTGGCGTCTGTGGACGTCTCGCGGAGGTCGGCCGCGAGCCCCTGCGGGAAGCCCCCTCGGACGATCTTCGTCAGCCCGGAGACCACCCACTCCCACGCCACCACGAGCTGGACGGCGAGCAACCCGACAGAGGGGAAGATCCGGCCCTTCACCGTTTGCGGCAGGCCCGCCCGGATCAGCGAGAGCTGGGCCGGTGGCCGGTACACCGCCGGTCCGGCCCGTGGCACCTGCGCGGCCGGCGCGGCGACCGGCGGCGGTGGAG
>JALYLZ010000134.1 GCA_030774015.1 Actinomycetota bacterium
GCTGTGCGGTCCCTGAGGCTCCGCACCGCGTCCCTCCGCGGTCCCCCCACCGCCCCCGCGGCCCCGCCTGCAAGCGCTCCATGCGGCGTTCGCGGGTTGCTATTGGTCGATGAGCTCGTGCGCCAGGAGGCCCATCACGTACTCGTCGACGTGCTGGCCACCGACAAACTGCGCTTCTCGGAGCGTGCCCTCTTGTTGGAAACCGACCTTCTCGTACGAGCGGATCGCTCTCGGGTTTGTCGCGTAGACGTGGAGGTCGATTCGGTGGAGATTCAGGTGGCGGAAGGCGAAGCGGCAGAGGGTGCGGACGGCGTCGGTGCCGTAGCCGTGGTTCCAGTGGGGCTTGCCGATCCAGATGCCGAGGTTCGCGCTCCGGTTGCGAAGGTTGAGGAAGCGGAGGCCGCAGCCGCCGATCGGCTCGCCGTCGAGGGTCTCGATGATGAGGTTGACCTCGCTGTCGGAGGTTCGCGACGTGCGGATCCACTCCTCGAAGCCCGAGACCGGCTGCGGGAACGGGAAGCTCAGGCCGGCCAGGACCTCGGGGTCGTTGAACAGCGGGTTGAGGCGGGCCGCGTCCTCGGGCTCCGGGGCCCGAAGACGGACCAGCTTCCCTTCCAACGGATGCCGGATCCGTCCGCCAGCGCTCATGGACGCCGAGCATAGAGGGACGCCGCTTCACCGGCCCTCCGACGCCGCCTACACTCCCGGGGATGCCGCGCTGTGGTGTCTGCGGTGAGGACAATCCCGAGCGGGCGAAGTTCTGCCTGAATTGCGGGGCGACGCTCCAGGCCGCGCCGGCTCCCTCCCGCGAGACCCGCAAGACCGTCACGGTGGTGTTCTCCGACGTCACCGGCTCCACGCAGCTGGGGGAGCGCCTGGACCCGGAGACCCTCCGGCGACTGATGTCCCGGTACTTCGCCGAGATGAAGACAGTGCTGGAACGGCACGGGGGGACCGTGGAGAAGTTCATCGGGGATGCCGTCATGGCGGTGTTCGGGATCCCGGTGCTCCACGAGGACGACGCCCTGCGGGCCTGCCGGGCTGCCGTGGAGATGCGGGAGGCCCTGGCCGCCATGAACAAGGAGGTGGAACGGGACCTGGGGGTGAGCATCGTGGCCCGCACAGGCGTGAACACCGGTGAGGTGGTGGCGGGCGATCCCGCTGCCGGGCAGACCCTGGTCACCGGCGACGCCGTGAACACGGCCGCCCGCCTGGAACAGGCCGCTCCGCCGGGGGACGTGCTGATCGGCGATCCGACCTACCGCCTGGTCCGGGACGCGGTGGTGGCCGAGCCGGTCGAGCCCGTCGCCGCGAAGGGCAAGGCAGAGCCGGTCCCGGCGTACCGGCTCCTCGAGGTGCATCCCACCGCGCTCGGGCATGCCCGCCGCCTCGACTCGCCGATGGTGGGACGGGACCGCGAGCTCAACCTGTTGCTCCAGGCGTTCGACCGGACGTCCTCCGAACGCTCCTGCCACCTGTTCACCGTCCTGGGCTCGGCGGGCGTGGGCAAGTCCCGGCTGGTGGCGGAGTTCCTGGGGCGGGTGGGCGACCGCGGCACGGTGCTGCGGGGCCGGTGTCTGCCCTACGGCGAGGGGATCACGTTCTGGCCGGTCGCGGAAGCCGTCAAGCAGGCCGCGGGGATCGAGGACGGCGACACGCCGGAGCGGGCCAGGGAGCGAATCGCGGAGCTGGTGGCATCCGAGGAGCACGGGCAGGTGGTGGCCGGCCATGTCTCGCAGGTGCTCGGCCTCATCGCCGACTCCGCCGTCCCCGAGGAGACGTTCTGGGCGATCCGCGCGCTGTTCGAGGCCCTGGCCCGGAGGCGGCCGGTGGTGCTGGTCCTCGACGACGTCCACTGGGGCGAGGCCACCCTCCTGGACCTCGTCGAGCACATCGCCGACTGGTCTCGGGACGCTCCGATCCTGCTGGTGTGCCTGGCTCGGCCGGAGCTGCTCGACGCACGCCCCGCGTGGGGCGGCGGCAAGATGAACTCGTCCTCGATCCTGCTCGAGCCGCTGTCCGCGGAGGACGCGTCCACGCTCGTCCACAACCTGGTCGGGGCGGCCGACCTCCCCACACAGGTGGCTGACCGCATCACCGAAGCCGCCGAAGGCAACCCGCTGTTCGTCGAGGAGATGCTCGGCATGCTCATCGACGAGGGCCTGCTGGTTCGGGAGGGCGGCGCATGGGCTCCCGTCGGGGACCTGTCCACGGTGTCCGTTCCACCGACCATCCAGGCGCTCCTGGCGGCGCGGCTGGACCGGCTCGGGATCGACCAGCGCGCCGTGATCGAGCGGGCCTCGGTGGTGGGCAAGGAGTTCTGGCGGGGCGCCGTGATGGAGCTCACGCAGGAGCCGCTTCGACCGGCCGTCCCGGAGAGCCTGATGGCCCTCGTGCGGAAGGAGCTCATCCGGCCGGGGCGTTCAGCCTTCGCCGGCGATGAGGCCTTCCGGTTCCGGCACCTGCTGATCCGCGACGCGGCCTACGACTCCATCCCAAAGGAGGTCCGCGCGGAGCTCCACGAACGCTTCGCCGCCTGGCTGGAACGGGCCACCGGCGATCGAGTCGTCGAGTACGAGGAGATCCTGGCGTACCACCTGGAGGAGACCGTCCGGTACCGCTCGGAGCTGGGGCAGACGGACCAGCGGACAGCGGCGCTCGGTGAGGAGGCGGCCGAGCGGTTGGCGTCCGCCGGACGCCGCGCGCTGGCCCGGGGCGACATGACCGCCGCCGCGAACCTTCTCGGTCGTGCCGTGAAGCTGTTGCCGAACAACTCCGAGTTCCGGGCCTGGCTTCTGCCCGATCTCGTCGAAGCGCGGATCGAACACGGCGACCTTGCCAGTGGCGTCGAGGCACTCGACGAGGCAGACCGAGCCGCAGAAGCCCTGGGCGACGTCGGGCTCGGGTGGCGCGCCCGGATCCTCCGGGCATTCCTGAACATGTCCATGGATCCAAGCGGCAGCCAGGCGTCGGCCCTGCCACTGCTCGAGCAGGCCGACCGGGAGCTCGACGCGATCGGAGATGTGTCGGGCAGGGCTCTTGTCTGGAACCGGAAGGGGTTGCTGTTGTTCTGGCTGGGATCGTGCGCGGAGGGCCTGGAGGCCATGGAGCAAGCCCTGGCGCTCGCCCGCGCTGCCGCCGACCGTAGGGTGGAGATCGACAGCCTGGCGCTCCTCTTCGGCCCGCTGCTGTGGGGCCCGACCCCGGTCAATGAAGCGGAGCGCGCGGCCCGCGGGCTTCAGGGCACGCAGCGGCTGGAGGCCTTCGCGCTCGGGCTCCGCTCCTACCTGGCCGCCCTCACCGGACGGGCGGATGAGGCCCGAGCACTGAGCATCGAGTGCCTCCGTATCCTGCGGGACATCGGGAATCGGCTCATGGTGGCCGTGGGCCAGGCCATATTCGTCGGCGAGGTGTTCAAGCTGGCCGAGGACCTCGAGACGGCCGAGCGGATCCAACGCGCAGGCGTGGATGAACTCGCCGCAATGGGCGAGACCGGGTACCTCTCGACCGCCGCCGGATATCTCGCCGACACGTTGCTGTCGCTGGGGAAGCCCGAGGAGGCATCCCGGTACGTGGAGATGGCACGGGATCTCGGGCAGGAGGACGATTTCTCCACGCAGGTCCTCTGGCGGCGGGCGCACGGGCTCATCCTGTCCCGCCAGGGCCGCCACGAGGAGGCGGAGGCCACGCTGCGGGATTCCCTGGCCATCGTGGAACGCAGCGACTACCTGGTGGAGCACGCCGACGTGCTGGCCGCGCTCGCGGAGGCGCTCGGCTCGGCGGGCCGACCGGAGGAGGCCGCGCGACGCGTGCGCCAGGCGATCGCCATGTACGAGCGAAAGGGCGCGACGCTGCTGGCAGACCGGGCACGCTCGCAGCTGGCGGAGCTCGAATCTCACGGCTGACCGGCGGTCAGTCGTGCGGTAGAGTCGCCGGCGGCATGCTCCACCCCTTGTTTACGCCCGAGCACGAGGAGCTTCGGGCCAGCGTGCGGGCGTTCGTGGAGTCCGAGCTGGCGCCGCACGCGGCGGAGTGGGAGCGCGCGGGCGAGTTCCCGAACTCGGTGTTCGAGCGGATGGGCGACCTGGGGCTGCTCGGGCTGCGGTATCCGCCCGAGTACGGTGGGCAGGGCGGCGACTGGGGGCACGCCATCGTGCTGGCCGAGGAGCTGGCCCGGGGCGGCTCCGGCGGCGTCGGCATGGCCATCGCCGTGCAGTCCGAGATGGCCACGCCGCCCATCCACCGCTACGGCACCGAGGAGCAGAGGAAGCGCTATCTGGTCCCCGCCATCCGGGGCGAGAAGATCGCCTGCCTGGGGATCACCGAGCCGAACGCCGGCTCTGACGTCGCCGCGATCGAGACCACCGCGGTCCGCGACGGCGACGGGTGGGTGATCAACGGCCGGAAGATGTTCATCACCAACGGGGTCCGGGCGGACTTCTGCCTGTTGGTGACCCGAACGGACAAGCCGGCCGGCTACGACGGGTTCTCGCTGTTCCTGGTGGACACCTCGACGCCCGGCTACGGCGTCTCCCGGAAGCTCGACAAGCTGGGGATGCGGTCCTCGGACACCGCGGAGCTGGTCCTGGACGACGTCCGCGTGCCCGGCGACGCGCTCGTGGGAACCGAGGGAAAGGGCTTCTACCAGATCATGTGGGAGCTCCAGGGGGAGCGGCTGATCGGCGTGGCGGGCTCGGTGGCCGGCGCGTGGCTGGCCATGCAGCGGACCCTCGAGTACGCCAAGGAACGGCGCGCGTTCGGGCACTCCATCTCCGAGTTCCAGGTCATCAAGCACCGCTTCGCGGAGATGGCCACCGAGCTGGAGGCGGCCCGCCAACTCACCTACGACACCGCGCTGGCCTGGGAGCGCGGCGAGTACCCGGTCAAGCAGATCTCCATGGCCAAGCTGTACTCGGGCGTGGTGGTGAACAGGGTGATGAACGAGTGCCTCCAGGTCCACGGGGGCTACGGGTACTCCGCGGACTCGTGGGTCCAGCGGGCCTGGCGGGACACCCGCCTGTTGCGGATCGGCGCGGGGACCGACGAGGTCATGCGCGAGGTCATCTCGAAGCTCATGGGGACGGCCGGTGGCATCCAGTTCGCCCCGTAGCCGTTTCCACGACATCCCGCGGTTCGGGCTCTTCACCGACGACCACGACCAGCTCCGCGCTTTGGTCCGGGACTTCGTCCAGCGGGAGCTTCGGCCGTTCGCGGACGAGTGGGAACGCGACGGCGACTTCCCGGTCCGGCAGGTCGTCCGGCAGGCCGGGGACCTCGGGCTGTTCGGCGCGAAGTACGAGGAGGCGTACGGCGGCACGGGGCCGGACCTGGTCGCCGACGCGGTGATCACCGAGGAGCTGGCCCGGTGCGGCTCGGGCGGAGTCGCCGCGGCGCTGGGCGCGCACAAGGACCTGGGGCCGTACTACGTGTACCGGTTCGGGACCGAGGAGCAGCGGCAGCGGTGGCTGGTCCCGGCCGTGGCCGGCCGGGCCATCGGCGCGCTGGCCGTGACAGAGCCCGGCGCCGGATCCGACGTCGGAGGCATCGAGACCCGGGCCGCCCGTGACGGCGAGGACTGGGTCCTGACGGGCCGGAAGACCTTCATCACGAACGGCTCGATCGCGGACTTCGCGGTGGTCGCGGCGAAGACGGACCCCGAAGCGGGCCACCGCGGCATCACGCTGTTCGTGGTGGACCGCGATGCGCCCGGGCTGTCGTCCAGCCGGCTGGAGACGGTGGGATGGCGCACCTCGCACACCGGCGAGCTGGCCCTGGACGGCGTTCGGGTCCCCGACTCCCAACGCCTCGGCGAGGTCAACCGCGGGTTCTACGCGATCATGGCCAACTTCCAGTGGGAGCGGCTGGCCATGGCTCTCGCGGCGGTGTCGGGCGCGGAGCGGACCCTCCAGCTGGGCATCGACTACGCGGCCGACCGCCAGGCGTTCGGCCGGCCCGTGGGGAGGTTCCAGGTGTGGCGCCACCGGTTCGCCGACCTGGCCACGGAGATCGAGGCCGCCCGTTCGCTGGCCTACCACGCGCTGCGGACCATGGCGGCCGGCGAGGACGCCACCATGCTGGTGTCGATGGCGAAGTGGTACTCGGCCGAGCTGGGCTGGAAGGTCGCCGACGAGGCCCTCCAGGTCCACGGCGGGTACGGCTACATGATGGAGTTCCCAGTGCAGCGGGCCTGGCGCGACGCGCGACTCGGCCCCATCGGCGGCGGCACGACGGAGGTCATGAAAGACGTCATCGCCCGCCTGCTGGGGGCGTGACCCCGAAGCCTTGCGACTGATAGCTCATTTGCTATCATTGCAGCGTGAACGCGGCCCGGATCCTGAACATGGCCCGGCGCCGGGCCGGGCTCTCCCAGCGCGAACTGGCCCGCCGCTCCGGCATCCCCCAGCCGTCCATCTCGCGAATCGAGCGAGGGCTTGGATCCCCCACGGTGGACACCCTGGAGCGGCTCCTCCGTGCGTGCGACATGGAACTGGAGCCCGTTCGGACGCCGCGAGAGCACGACGTCGATCGCACGCTCATCGACGAGCGGATCGAGATGACCCCCGACGCGCGCCTTCGTCGGGCCACCCTCGAGTGGGTGAGGACGGAACCCTTCCGCCGGGCGCGCTCCGTCGGATGAGCGATACGGACTTCGCCCCTCTCGACGTCTTGGAGGGTCTGGCCAAGCACGGGGTGCGCTTCGTCCTCATCGGTGGACTTGCCGCTTCGGCCAGGGGATCGCCCGTCATCACCGGCGACGTGGACATCTGTTATTCCCGTGACGCCTCGAACCTGGAGCGCCTCACCGCGGCTCTTCGAGACCTGGGGGCACGACTTCGAGGTCGCGGGGTCCCACCCGACCTACCCTTCATCCTGGACGCTGCGACTCTGGAAGCAGGGGACAGCTTCACGTTCGGCACCTCGGCAGGGTCCGTGGACATCCTGGGGACGCCGTCCGGGACTCGCGGGTTCGAGGATCTGAATGCAGCAGCGACGGACATGTCGATCGGAGGTGTGGTGGTCAGGGTTGCGGCCCTGGACGACCTCATTCGCATGAAGTCTGCATCCGGAAGGCCGAAGGACCGGGAGCACCTGGAATGGCTTCGGGCCCTTCGACAGGAGACGGACGGGGGCGAATGACCGCCCCTTGCGGGTCCGCCGCCCCCGGTGGTTGACTCCCACCCGTGAGCGACCACGCGATCGGGGACCTCGCGGAGGTCCTGGACAACCTGGGGGTGTTCGGCGCCCATCCGGCGGACCTGGCCGAGCTGTGCCCGACCGGGTTCCGGCGCATCGCCATCTCCACCGGGCCCGACTATTACATCTCGCTCCAGGCGTTCGCCCCGAACCAAGTCGCGTATGCGCATTCGCACCCGGACTCCGAGGAGTGGGTGGTGATCCTGGGGGGCGCGGGGGAGGCGAAGTTCGGGCCCACGCCCGTCCCCCTCGCCACCGGCGTCGTGGTCGGCCGGGGCGCGACCCACCCCCACGGGTTCCTGTCCGGCGACGAGCCCATGTACCTGCTGTCGATCCAGCTCCCCCGCCCCGCCGAAGGCATGACCACGTGGGACGAGCCGGGAACCACGACCGACCCCGTGGCCTGCGGCAGCGGCGGACGCTGTCGCCGGTGCTCCCGGTGCGGGGGCCACAGCGCCCCCGGCCCCACCGGGGCCTGGCGCTGCGAGAACTGCAACTTCTCGTTTCCATAGCCGCTGACCAGCGCATTCTCGGCCGCTGCTAAGCAATAGCTAAGATCGTTCGGCGTGGTGGCCCAGCGTGAGCGAGACCTCCTGGAACGCTCCGTCCACGCTATCGCCCAGCACGCCCGGGACGCCTACGCGCTGATCGAGGAGCTCCACGCCGCCGGCTTCCCGGCTGACGGCCCCACGGTGCTCGCGGCCAAGCGCCTCCGCATGCAGCTGCTCACTACGAAGGGCGAGCTGGAGCGGGAGCTCGGCCGATTCGTCCGGGACTGCCTGCGGTGCCAGCGGACGGTGCATTGGGTTCCCGGGGTCGGCCCTGAGCCGGGCCACTGGGCGCACGCGGAGCCGGCGCCACCCGGCCATCAGCCGGTGCTGAAGTAGGGGGCCGCCCGCTCTAGGCTTGCACGATGAGCGATGAGCCGCGGCCCTGGCGGATCAGAGAGGCCACCCGCGACGACCTTCCGTTCATGGCCGAAATGGCCCTGCCCTTTGACCCGCCGGCGAACCCCCGGGCCGTTGTCGATTGGGGCCGACCCGGAGACTTCGCGCTCGTGGCCGAGGTGGGCGGTCGCCCGGTCGGGGCGGCCTGGTATCGCGAAGAGCCCGACTACATGCACGGTCCCATCCGGCCTCAGAACCGCGAGGTCTTCATGGGGATAGTCGAAGCGGAGCGTGGGCGAGGTCTTGCCAACCACCTTATGGAACGCCTGATAGAACACGCCAGGCAGGGACCCCCGAGACTGGACGCGCTCGTAGCGATCATCAGCCCCAAGAACCCTGACTATGGCCGCGCCGTCGCCCTGTGTCGGCGATTCCAGTTTGAGGAGCCTCCGTCAGACAACGGGCGCTGGCTACTCTTGCTTGTCTGAGGTCAACCGCCACCGCGCCTTCGGCCCCACCAGCATCCGCCGCACCTCCTGGAAGTAGCGCGGCGGCCGGTGTCCGTTCGAGTAGGCGGCGTGGAACGCGGCCACACGACGGGCCAGCCGCTCGGGGAAGGTCCGCTCGAGCTCGGCGGCCGCCTCGTCCGGGGGAAGATGGCGCACCCCTCGGCGGTCCCATTCGGTCGAGCCGCCCCACACGCCGGCCGCCGCCGCCTCGGTCGCCACGCCTTCCCCTAGACGCACCCTGACGCGCCGTAGGGACTCCGCCAGGCACTCCCCCCGGACCGGACAGCCGGCGCAGGTCAGGAAGGCCAGGAGGACCTTCGGGGAAGGCATCTGCCGGTCCTGGCCGAGCGAGAGATCGGAGAGGAACACGTCATCCTGACCGGCGCAGGCGGCATCAGCGTGCCACTCGTTGCGCTCCAGGGCCTCCAGGAACGTCGAGCAGGCCGACGTGCCCGCGTCAGCCCGCAGCGTGTCGAGCACGCCCCCAGCGTCCAGGACGCGTCTAGGAACGCGGTCAGGTCTTCCCGCGAGCCCTGGCCGGTTGCTTCGTCTTCGTGGCGGGAGCCTCCACCACGTCGCCGGCCTCCAGGAGCCGGCGGGCCGCCTCCTCGGGCAGCTCCACCACCTCGCCGGCCCTGTACACCTTGCCCTCGTGGTTGACCTGGGTCCGCTCGGCCACCCGGACCCGCATCTTGTTCTCGGCGCCCGCTCTCACAGCCCGGTCACCTTCACGATGGCCTTGGGCCGCTCCACCGCGAGGGCCAGGCGCTCCTCGGCCCGGAACAGCACGATGTTGGCCTTCCACTCGGCGAGACCCCCGTTCGGGTTGGTGTCCACCCGGGGAGACTCCCGGACGTAGGCCGTGGCGGCGAGCTTCAGGTTCGCCACGATGCCCGTGCCGGCGGGCATCTGGGTGGTGAGGACCACGGGGGCGGACCACAGGCGAGACGGCGCGGGGTCCAGGGGATCGCCGGCCAGGTAGCGGCCGGTGGAGTCCTTGGTCAGCCGGACGGTGGACCAGTTCGCCGGGTTCAGGATGATGACGTCGGGCTCGGTGTACGCGGCGCCCGTGCGCAGGTCGGAGGTCGCGGAGAACAGGGTCTCGATCTGCGCCTCGGTCCCCCGGGCCCGGGTCAGGATGCCGGTCGTGGCGAGCAGGCCCGTGAGGTTGGGGGCGGTGCCGTTGCCGTTGAGCAGCTGGTCGTTCTCGGCCTGGATCAGCCCCGCCAGGAGCTCCTGGCCGAGCACCGAGGTGAACGCGTCGAAGTCCTGCACCGTCTCGTAGGTGGCGCGGGCAATATGGGCGACCTTGCGAATCGGGGCCGTCACCGACTCCCAGGTCGGGGATGACTCCGGCTTGTCGGCGCCTTCGGCCACCGTCGCGGCGGCGGAGGCGGCGGCGAGCGCCCGGAAGTAGATGACGCTCGGGCTCTGGGTCGCCTGGACCTTGATGTAGTCGAGGACCCGGGTCTGCTCCCGGAGGTACGGGAACGGCGACAGCCGGTACTCCGCGACCGTGGCCATCGGGTCGGCGGTCGAGTCGATGACCTTCGTCTCGATCCGCCCGGCCATGGCGGCCTTGTGGAGATCCCGGACCGCCGACTCCGAGAGCGCCAGCGGCGGGGCTCCCATCGTGCGCCACGACCCGGCCCCCCCGGGGAAGCCCGTCTCCGGGGGCGGCTCGGTCGGCCCGGAGCTCGGAAAGGAGCCGGCCTGGAAGCGCTTCTCTGCAGCCTTCAGGCCCTCGGCGGCGTCCTCGTACCCCTGGTGCAGGCGCTCGATGTGCCGCGCCGTGGCGGGGTCGGCTGTCTTGCCCTCGATGCCTGCCGCGTCGCGGGCGCCGGCGAACTCGCTCCATGCCTCCTGGGCGCGGGCGCGGGCCGCTCTCAGGTCTCTTGTGAGTGCATCGGTGTTCACGGACGGACCTCCTGGATTGGGGGCCAGGAGGTCGGTGGGCTGGGGAACCGCAAGCGAACTGCCGGCCTCCTGGGCCGGGTTGGTTCGGGATGCGGCTCCTCGTGGGCGCCCGCGTGGGGCGCTACTTGGCCGGCGGCTCAGTTCTCGCCCCGGGCGGAGCTTCCTTCGCCGCGTTGGTCTGAGGGTCAGGCGGGCGTCAAGGAACGGCGTCGCGCAGCATCGCCCAGCACGCATCGAGCGCAGCGAGGGCGGCCCTGCGGTCGAGGCTGCCGAGGGCACTGTTCGCCTTGTCGAGCGCGGCGGCGATGGCCTGGGCGCGTAGATCCTCCTCGGCCAGCCCGAGCTCGTCGCCGTTCACGCGGCACACGAGCATCCGGTCAACGGCCATGGCCAGGATGAGCTCAACGTTCGCCAGCCACACGGCGGCGAAGGACGAGGGGTTCCGGGCCTCCTGGTGGTAGCGGGCCTGGAGCTGGTCGAGGCGGGCTCTCGATGATGTGAGCGCGGTCTGGGGGTCGGTGTCGCCCGCGGCGAGAGCCCGCTCCATGCGTTCGTAGAAACCGAGCTCGCTCATGCCTCGTACTCCGCGAGCCAGTACCGCACGGCCGCCCGGACCTCGGCCGAGAGCGAGCGGCCGTAGGTTCGGGACAGCGCCTCAAGCCGCTTCACGACCTCGGGGTCCTCCATGACCACCACCCGCCGCACGTACATCGCGGGGGGGCCGGGTGGTCTCAACCTCGTCGTCCGTCGTGCGCCCATGTCTCTGCCGACAGTTGTACCGGTCATGGCAAGGAATCCGAGGCGGCCAGGCACGAAAGGGTCGAGCCGAAAACTGTCACGCGCGTGCGTGACGCCACACGAGTGTCCTGTGTGAGCACGACCTCAGAGATTTTGACCACCCCCCCGCCCCCGTGTATGAGGACGGCCTCATACACCCCCCACCGTCATACAGCACGGGGATGGTCAAGTTGGTTTACGAGCTTGCGCCCCGGTCTTGGCCCAGTGGCACTGACGGCACAGCGCGTGTAGGTACTCGATGGCGTCGGGGTTCGCTACTCCGCTACGGACTAGCACTCGGCGGGGTGGTTCGTGATCCACGTCTGTCGCTGGTGCGCCGCATCGTTCGCAGGTGGGGTGGTCGCGGAGGAAGGCTGGGCGTATCTGGTAGCGCCACGGTCCTCGGTCGTACACGCCCGTTGAAGTCTTCGGACGCTTGTGGGTAGAGCAGGGTGAGGGCCCGTTGCAGAAGAAGCATCGAGTGGCTGGGACCATCGGCATCGACTGCCCCCTACGCCGGCTCGATGCGGAGCGCGACCATCTGCCCCTCCTCGTCGCGCTCCACGACGGCCCTGCGCTGATGCTGAGCCGCCAGCTGCTTGGCCAGGACGTGGACCTGGGGGAGCGCCGTCACGTCGATGGAAACGCCTGCCGGTTCGTCGTAGGCGATGGAGACGCCAGCCCCGCAGTGGGGACACTCAAGCTCCTTCTCACGCCTCAGCACTTTCCACGTCAACGCGCCCGAGCGCACTAGCGAGCCCACTTGTCGCGGCTCGGCGGCCAGTTCGGCGTTCAGTTCGTCACCCGTCAGTTCGTCACCCGTCAGTTCCTCATGCACGTCCTGCTCCTCTCTCTCGGTCGTGTCAGTGGGTCATGCGATCCTTGGGGGTTCGGCGTCTCGTAGACCTCCCGCTCCGAGGAGATCATCGCCGCCGGGATGCTCACGCCGCTATCCTCCCGGCCCGGCATTCCTTCCGATGCCGCAGCCCGCGGGCTATGGACTGGGCCACCGCCCACCGCAGTTGCTCCGCCAGATGGCATCGGATTTCCAGCCACGCCGGCACCCTCCCGAACCCGTATAGCTCGACCTCGCGGCGGAGACTGGCCCGCCACTCATCCAACCGCTCGACCTCGCGGCGGAGCGTGGCAAGCTCCTCGGGCGGGCAGTGGGCCACTCGCCGGCAGGGCTCGGCCGGGCTCTTTGCGTCTGCGACGAAAGCGACCGATGCGACCGAAGCCCCGCTCGCGCTCACCGGACAGGCCCTTCGGTCGCTTTCGTCGCTTCGGTCGCAACGTAGGAGACGCTCCGGGACCGGCCGCCGGTCTCCTCGGTGCGGGTGACGATGAGCCCACGACGCTCCAGGCCAGCCCGTGCTCGGGCCACCTCCGCGGAGCGGTGCCGCCCGAACAGGTCGCGCTGAGCCGTGAAGTCCAGCCCCGCCGAGCCGGCCGCCTGGATTGCTTCGAGCAAGCGGTCGGCCACGGGGTCGCCGGTGGCGTCACCGAAGATGCGGACCGCGGACTGCTCCGCGTATTCCCACACCGCATAGGCGGAGAGGACGTGCTGGCCTTCGATTACGGGGGAGCCGTCGAGCAGGGCGTAGGCCACGGACAGGCGGAGGCACTGGGCCTGGGCGCGGGCCGTCACCGCGCCGACCAGCCCCTCGGGACCGTCAGCGAGGCGGCGATAGATGCCGTCCCAGAACTCCTCGGCCTCCTCGGAGCGATGCATCCGGCCGATGCGGCGGGCCGCGGCGAGGGCTTCGTGGAGCCGCCGCACCAGCCCGTTCAGCTTGTCCTCGGGGAAGCTCTCGCCTCGGGGGAGCAGCTTCGAGCGCCGGGCCAGGAGGTACAGGAACCGATTCGCGAACCCGTTCGCCATCTCGGTGTCCGATAGGCGCCGGGTGAGCTCTGCCGCCGTGACGTGCGCCAGGACGCCGATGTGGGCGCCGGTGGCCCGCAGCGGATCCTTCCTCGTCATCACCCGGAGGCGGCCGTCGTCCCACGCTCCCCGGAGGACCGTCGACAGGATGTTGCCCTCTCGCCCGGCCACGGCCAGGACGCGGGCGAACTCGGGCTCGAACACGAACAGGCGCTTGTCGGCCACGCCGGGGTCGTCCTCGTCCACCCCGTCTCGGACTGCGGCGATCAGGCCCTCCCCTGAGGACAGGCCGGAGGCCACGCAGTCCGCGGCCCATGCGGGGTCCACCCGGGAGAGCACGTCCCGGGCCCGGGAGTAGGAGGTCCCCTTCCGGGAGCGGGAGGTCTCCCCCACCACGACCACATTGAGGCGGGCGGGGTGGCGGTCGGACTCGGCCACCGCGTGAGCACCGTCGCCCGCGGCGTTGCCGAACATGACAAGGAGCGACCCGAGCAAGGCCGCGGGGTCGGCTTCGGAGTACGGCTCGACGGCCCGCACGAACTCCCCGGCCAGCCCGTGCAACGCCTCCGGGTCGAGCGTCGGCCACGGCGGGCCACCGGGGGCTGCGAATGCGACCAAAGCGTCAGAAGCGACCGAAGAAACCTGGGCCGAGGCTACGTGTTCGAACAGGCCCTCGGCGGAGCCGCGGTCCAAGACGTGCCGGGCGTACCGTTCCAAGTCAGCCCGCTGCTTCGGCGGGCGGCAGTGGTTCGCGTTGTAGAGCTCCAGGTGCTCCACGATCTCGGCGAATCCGAGCCCGCGACGCGCCAGGGACGCGGCCAGGGAGGACAGGATGCGGAACCGGCCCTCGCCGTCGTGGAAGACACCCGAGAGGTCCTGGGGGGCTGGCTCCCGCTCGGCGTGGCCGTTCAGCATCCAACGCGGGACGGGGACGGCGCGGCTGCGGTACAGGTCGCGGAACAGGTACCGCCGTCCGTTGGGTCGCGGTGTCGGGGGGGCCACGACGTAGGCCCCTCGTCCCCGGAAGTCCAAGCCGTCCCCCAGTGTCGCGGTGCCGGCATCCCCGGCGAAGTAGAGGTGCCGCCCACCGTCGTCGCCTCCGGTCGATACGGTGAGCGTCCGCGGAAGCGGCCCGTGGCGAGCCTCCAGGGCGGCCAGGGTCTCGTTCCCGCCCTTGCGAGGGTCCACGTCCAGCACCACCAGGCCGTCCCCGCAGGCGATGCCCACGCCGGCCCGCGGCTCGGCCTTCCACCAGAAGCGAATCCGCTCGGGGTCGGTGGTGGCATCCTTCAGCCCGTTCGGGGCGAACCCCTTCGCGGACAGCGGGTGCTTGCCCGGGGAGTCGCACTCGGCCACCTTCCAGCACGAGCAGGCCCCGTCCTGGGCCGGGAACAGCGGGAGCACTGGCCGGCCTAGCGCCGCGTAGGCGAGTGCCGCCCCGAGGAGGTCCGGCGGAATCACGAGCGGGGCCACAGAAGCCACCACTTGAGCCGGACAAGCAGGCCCCTCCACCGGCTGCGGTGCCAGTGGCCGTCATGCCGCCGGTAGCCGAGCCGGCGGGCCGTCCTTCTGGCCCAAGGGTCCTCGGGCTTCACGGCCGGGTCCTGTCGCCGCCTAGAGCCCGCACGACCTCCGACCGCAGGATCACGAGCCGCCTTTCGCTGATCCGGACTCCGTGGTCGCGGAGCAGCCCGTAGGCCCACCTCCTGGGCATCGACCACGGCGGGGACATGAGGTCCTGGGCGGTGAGCCAGGGGCGCTCAGTCACAGGGCGCTCAGATCGACACTGGACATCTCCGCGAGAGCTCGGACATACCCGGCCAGGTGCTCGCCCCGAGGCGTCTGCTTGCCGGATTCCCACCGGCAGACGGTGGCCCTGGAGACCCTGAGGGACCGGCCGACGTCCGCCTGGCTCGCGCCTGCCGCCTCCCGGATCGCCCGGCGGATGACCGGCGACGGGAGCATCCTCCTGGTGCGGACGAGGTCCCTCAGCGAATCCGCTGCGGCTTCGGCGGTCACGTCGTCTACGCTCACGCCTCCACGGTAGCACCGGCGCAACGGGTGTCGGGCGTTGCGTCGCTATCGTTTCTGCCAGCTTCCGCACCCCCCCGGGGGTTGCGTCAGGCTGGGTCCCTGTCACGTCGCGCAACACATGGCAACAGGTCGCAACAAAGTGGTAACGTCCCTCCCGTGGACAGGTGGACAAAGGAACAGGCTTTCGAGCAGCCCGGCTTCCCGTGGCGGGTGACGATCACCTTTGCGAACCGCGACGGCCAGCTGGTGGTCACCAGGGTTGACGTGTCCGAGCGTGAGGGTTCACCGCCGGGCGGGATCACCGCTACGCGGTTGCGAGAGCTCGCTCTCGGCCAACTCGTGGGCCGTTTCTGGCGCGAGTCCGGCGAGCAGAAGGTTTCCGTTGAGCCCAGCGACCGAAAGCACCGACTGCCGGACGAGTACCTCCGGCAACTAGTGGCCAGACGATGGCTGCTGGAGCGGGTCGGCGAGCCTACGCCGAGGAAGCGCTTGGCCCAGGAGTTTGGCCGGACCCCCATCGAGATCCGCAATCACCTAACGGCTGCCCGCCGGCGCGGGCTTGCCATTGAGCGACTGCCTGACGAGCTTCCCGACTGGATCGAGGGCCTGCTCGTAGAGAACGTTCACACCCCCGGCGAGGTCATGTCCGGGAACCTGGTGGCGACCTCCCCCAACGAAATCACCATCGTCCAGCTTCCGACCCCGCCGACTTCGGAGAACAAGGAGGAGAAGTGAACCTCGAACGCACCGACACGCCGGGCCTGTACCGCCGGAACGGCCGATGGGTGGCGGTGGCTACCTTCCGCGAGGGCGGGAGGGCCAAGCAGCGGTGGATCACCCGGGACACGAAGAAGGCGGCCCTGGACGCCAAGCGGACGTTCCTCACCGACGTTGACCGCGGCTTCCGCCCAGCGAAGGCCACCGGGACCGTCTCCGCGTTCATGGAGGACTGGCTCAAGGCACTTGAGGTCGCCGGCCGGCGACCCCTCACCCTCCGGAGGTACCGGAGCACCATCCGGAACCAGATCGACCCGACGGTGGGGGACGTCGCGCTACGGGATCTGGACTCCGATCAAGTCCTCGGCCTCCTGGCCGGCATCCCGTCGCGCTCCAGCGCCGCCTTCACCTACACGGTGCTACGGGCCGCGATGCGCCACGCGGTCCGCACGGGCGTGCTCGTGGCCGACCCCTGCCTAGCCGTGCGCCGGCCACGGGTGGAGCGGGATGAGGCACGCCACCTATCGGCCGAGGAGTCGCTTCGGATGCTTGAGGCAGTCCGGGGCGACCGTATCGAGTCGGCCGTCGTATTGGGGCTCGCCGGGGGGCTTCGCGTCTCCGAGGCGATCGCCGTCACGTGGCGGGACATTGACTTCGCCACAGGCGTACTCACCGTCTCCCGGTCCTGGTGGGGGCGAACCAAGTCGGGGAAGACCCGGAGCCTGTATTTGCCGACCAGCGCGCTGGCCACGCTCAGGAGGTACCGGGCGTGGCAGGCCGAAGACCTGCTCCGGGTCGGGGTTCGCCAGACTGAGGACACCTGCGTCGTCGCCACGGCCCTCGGAGACCAGATGGCGGAGGCCCGGTTCCGGGGCCTGTTCGCGGCGTTTTGCGCCGAGCACGGCTTCGACGCGACCTTCCACACGTTGCGCCACTCAAACGCCGTGGCCCTGTTGTCCGCCGGGGTGGACGTGAAGACCGTCGCCGGTCGGCTCGGGCACGACGCGGCGGTCCTGCTGCGGACCTACGCGCACTTCATCCCGTCGGCGGACCAGGCGGCGGCGGAGCGGTTGGAGAACGTGCTCGGGCAGACCGCTGCTAAGAACTAGCTAAGATCGCAGGACGCAACAGGCTCAACATGCGGTCCGTCGCGTCTCCCGAGCATGGCCCCTGACCAGCGGAAACGTCCCCCGGCGGACCAGGGCGACCCGGGGTGAACCATGCGTCGGAGAACTGCAACTTCTCGTTCGCGTAGCCTTTCTGCGGCCGTGTCGCGGGTATGGCTCATGGTCCGGCAGATCATCGTGTGGTCGGCGGTCGCCTGGGCGTCGGCCGCGGTGATGGGTGCGCTCATCTCGCTGGCCCGTCGCGATCGATTCTCCAGGAACTTCGGGGTCGGCTGTGCGATCGCGTGATTCATGATGGTCCTGGCGGGAGCGGGGAGCCTCGGGTGGGACCCAGGGTTCAATCGGACGCGAACCTGGGGCCTGCTTGGAGGAGCACGGCAGGAGCCAGAAGAGCCTGACGAGGGCGGCGAAGGATTGACGCTGCTCGGGATCGCGCTGTTCGTGGCGCCGCAGCTGATCTGGGTGGGGTTCTCGCTCCTCGGGTAGGGCCAGGCCTGGCGGCTGGGCTGGGTAGGACAGCACCGAGAGGGCGGCGTCCGAACGAACCCATCCCGCCTTCCGGCCGTAGTACTACATGGCGCTCCCGATCCGAGGAGGTGCTCGCATGGCCGAGCAGCGGACCGGATACCGCGGCGGATGGAAGAAGTGGGTGGCCATCTACGCCGTCGCCGCGGTCGTGATCTACCTCATCGTGTACTTCGTGTTCTTCCACCACGGCGGCGGCTACGGTGGCGGATCGAGTGGCGGAGGCGGCTACTGGGCATCGCCCTTCCCGCCGCAGCGAGGACGCTCTGGTCGGGCCGGAAGCGACCGTCCGGCCAGGCGTAGCGAGCGACCGGCTGTCCCGGCCGGGAGCGGCTAGTATGCGCACGGCCCCCACGCCCTCGCGAAGGAGTCGTCCGTGGCCGAGCCGAACGGCAAGCGCAGAATCGACCGGATCCAGGGCCCCGGCTACGCCGAGGACCTGGAGCGCCTCCCCCTGGACGAGGTGAGGCGCCGCCGGGACGAGTGCCTGGCCGAACGGGAGTACCAGTCCCTGCTGCGGAGGCTGCTGCAGGGTCGCCTGGACATCCTGAGCGCGCACCTCGACCATCGCCGGGCCGGAGACGTCGAGCCGTTCGGACCCGACGACGAGTCGATCGTGCAGGAGCTGGCCCACTCGATGGCGCCTCCCGGCGGCGGCTCGGGGTCCCGCGGCGAGGTCCTTCGACTGCTGGTCCCGCCCGAGGAGATGAGCCTGGCCCGGCGGCGGGTGGAGAGCCTGATCGCCGACCCGGCCATCTCGGACCCCCGGGCCCTTTCCGACGACGATCTGGCCGAGGTCGTGGATCGCCTCCGCTCGGAGGAGCAGGGCGTCTCGGCGGACCGGGCCGCCGTGATCGAGGCGCACGACCGGCTCCAGGCTGAGCTTCGGCGCCGGTACCGCGACGACCCCTCCCTGATCGTCACCTAGCGATCCGACTTCTCGACTAGGCTCGATCGGGTGAACGATCCGGCCACATTGGTCCGTGTGCTCCGATCGGGGCTCGAGGAGTCCATCCACCTCGGCCATGTGGCGGTGTGGGACGCGCAGGGTCGCCTGCTGGCGCACGCGGGCGAGCCGGAGCAGTCCGTGTTCGCCCGGTCCTGCATGAAGCCCCTCCAGGCCGCCGTGTCGCTCTCCGTGATGGGCGACGACGCCGAGCAGCTCTCCGATCGAGAGGTCGCGGTGATGTGCGCCTCGCACAACGGTGAGGAGGTCCATGTCGCCACGGTGCTGGGCATCCTGGGACGAGCCGGGCTCGACGCCGAGGCCCTGCGCAACCCGCCCGGATGGCCCCTCGATCCCGACACCATGGCGAACGCCGGGGCCCAGCGCCGCGAGCTGCACAACTGCTCCGGGAAGCATGCCGGGATGGTCCTGGCCACGGTGCGGGCCGGCTGGGACCGGTCGCAGTACCTGGAGGCCACAGAGCCGCTCCAGCAGCGGGTCCTCCAGGCGGTGCTGCGGGGGACGGATGCACCGGAGGTCCGGGTGGGCATCGACGGCTGCGGCGTGCCCGTGCACGGGATGGCGCTGTCTCGAATGGCGATGCTTTTCGCCCGCCTGGCGGACCCCGATCGGTGGGACGCCCTGGGACCGTTCGTCCGGCGGGCCACGGCGGCCATGGTCTCCGAGCCCTACCTGGTGGCCGGAAGGAAGCGCACCGACACGGCGGTGATGGAGGTGGCGCCGAACGTGGTGGTGAAGGGCGGCGCCGAAGGCCTCATGTGCGCGTCGGCGCTGGACCGGGGCCTGGGCGTCGCGGTGAAAGTGGCGGACGGGACGGCCCGCGCCGCCGGCCCCGCGCTGATCCATGCACTGGCCCAGCTGGACGTGCTGGACGAGTCCCAGGTCGACCGGCTCCGTCCCCATGCCCGCCCGGACGTGCTGGGGGGCGGCCGCCCGGCGGGTGAGATCGTGGTGTCATTCGACCTCACCTCCGACTAGCCTCCCGAGCCACCGAAGCGTTTGCTAAAGGCTTCCGCGCGTTTGCAACTGTTATACACCGGTAGTAGACTCACGTCGTGATGAAGACGAAGGCCGCTCTCGGGGAGTTCATCCGGACCCAGCGCCGGGGCGCGCAGCTCTCGCTGCGGGCCATGTCGAAGCTGGCCGGTGTCTCCCTGCCGTACCTGTCCCAGATCGAGCGCGGTCTTCGCCGGCCGAGCGCCGAGATCCTCCAGGCGATCGCGAAGGCGCTTCGGATCTCCTCGCAGACGCTGTACGTGCAGGCGGGCATCCTCGAGGAGCAGCCGCGGGCCGACGTCGTGGCCGCCGTGATGGGCGATCCCGGGCTCACCGAACGGCAGAAGCAGGCGCTCATCGCCGTGTATCACAGCTTCCGCGACGAGACCGACCGGCGCCGGGCCAGCCGCAAGCAGGTGCTTCCCGAGCAGCAGGCGGCAGCGCCCCCCGCGGTGGCGGCGCCGTCCGCGGAGGTCATCCCCATCTCCATCGACGTCCGGTCCGGCTCCGCAAGGACCCGGTCCCGGAACCGAGCGAGCGGGAGGGCGGAGACACAGGCTGATCCAAAGCCCTCACCCGGCTCCCCTTCGCCCTCCCGCTCTCCATCCTCTCGAGCGACCACGAAGGGAGGTGCACGATGACGGTACAGACGAAGGTCCAGGCCAAGGGCCGGGAGGCCCTGCACGCGGCCCTCGGGCTCGGCGACCTCGCGGTCGAGAAGACCAAGGAGTTCGCCGGCGGCGTCCGGGACTTCGACTTCCAGAGGTTCGCGACCACCCGCCAGCGCAAGTTCACCAGGACCTACAACGGGCTGGTGAAGCGCGGCGCGGCCCTGCTGTCGGGCGTGAAGCGCTCGCAGCCGGTGAAGCGGGCTTCCGAAGAGACGAAGGTTGCCCGGCGCCGGGTCAAGACCGCCGCCAAGAGCGTGAAGAAGGCGGCGGTGGCCAACGCCGAGGCTGCCCGGACCGCCGCGGAGAAGGTCGGCTGACGCCGGCCAACTCCACATGAGCGGCCACCTGTAGCGAACCCGTCCCGGGAACCCGGATCCGTCCAGGTCTCGAGGGCGGGTTCGTTGCATTCGGCGTCCTGCTTCGAAACGACTCGGGCAGGGAAAACTCAAACCTCGCGTAACATCGATACAAGCATGCAATTCGAAGGGACCCCGATGGCAACCGAGCCCCAGCGCCGCCGCGTCGCGATGGTGAGCGTGCACACCTCCCCGCTCGACCAGCCGGGGATGGGCGACTCCGGCGGGATGAACGTGTACATCCGGGAGGTCGCGGAGCGCCTGGCCGAGCAGGGTGTCGCCGTCGACGTGTTCACCCGCTGCGCCGGCCGGGGTGTTCCGACGGTGGAGGAGGTCGTGCCGGGGTCCCGGGTCATCCAGGTCCAGGCGGGGCCCTGCTCCCCCGTGCCGAAGGAGGACCTCCCGCGCTTGGTCCCCGCGTTCCTGAGCGGGATCCTGGAGCACCGCTACGACGAGGGCGTCGACTACGACGTGGTGCACAGTCACTACTGGCTCTCGGGATGGGTGGGGCGGAGCGCCAAGGAGATCTGGGGCGTGCCCCTGGTGGCATCGTTCCATACCCTCGGCAAGGTGAAGAACCGCTCGCTGGCCCTGGGCGAGGGCCCCGAGCCGGCCACGCGGCTGGCCGGCGAGGAACGCGTCATCGAGCGGGCCGACCGCATCCTGGCCCCCACGCCGGCGGAGGCGGCCCACCTGGTCGGCCTGTACGGGGCGGACCCGGACCGGATCCGGATCGTCCCGGGCGGCGTGGACCACGAGACGTTCTTCCCCCGGAATCGGCAGGAGGCCAAGCGCCGGCTGCACCTGGCGGGGGTTCGCCTGGTGCTGTTCGTGGGGCGGCTCCAGGCCCACAAGGGGCCGGACATCGCCGTACGCGCCATGGCCGAAGCGATCGCCCGCGACCCGGCCACCATGTCGAACGTCGTGCTGGCCGTGGTGGGAGGCCCGAGCGGCAGCACCGACCGCACCACCGAGGTGGCCCGGCTCATGGACCTGGCCTCGGCCGTGGGGATGGGGGACCGGGTCATGTTCTTCCCACCTCAGCCCCAGGGCCGGCTGGCCGACTTCTACTCGGCCGCCGAGGCGGTGCTGGTGCCGTCTCGCTCCGAGTCCTTCGGCCTGGTGTCGCTGGAGGCGCAGGCGTGCGGGACTCCCGTCGTGGCCGCCGAGACCGGCGGCCTCCGGTACGTGGTCCGCCACGGCGAGACGGGGTTCCTGGTTCCGGGCTACGACCCCGCGGCGTACGCCGACCGGCTGCTGGAGCTGCTGTCGCACCCCCATCGGACCCGGCGCATGGGCGACGCAGCGGTGGCGCATGCGCTCCGGTTCTCCTGGGACGCCACGGCGGGCGAGATCCTCTCGGTGTACCGGGAGCTCCTCGGCGCGCGCAGCCCGTCCCCGGTCCGGTCGTGATCCGGGGCCGCCGGGTGACCCTCCGGCCCATCGAGGAGTCCGACCTTCCGCTGATCCTGCGGTGGCAGAACCAGCCGGACGTGTGGTGGAACATGGACTACGAGCGGCCGTTCTCGATGGAGGACGTCCGCGACGACGAGACGCGCTCCCGCATGGACGGCCATCCCTTCGTCATCTGCGTGGACGGCCGCCCCATCGGCCGGGTGGGGCTGAACCGGTTCCGGCGGCGCGACCGGATCTGCGCCATGTACCTGTACGTCGGCGAGCCGGAGTTCCTGGGACGGGGGCTGGCCGGTGACGCGGTGATGGCGCTGCTGTCGCACGCGTTCGACCGCCTCGACCTGCATCAGGTCGAGCTGTGGACCCTCGCGGAGAACGACCGCGGGATCCGCGCGTACGAGCGGTGCGGATTCACCCGTGAGGCCACCCTGCGGGAGCGGTCGTTCAAGGACGGCCGCTGGGTGGACCACGTGGTGATGAGCGTGAACCGCAAGGAGTTCGACGCCGCGCGGGCTCGCTGGATGGCAGAGCCGGCACCGGACCATGCGGAAGAGGCCGTCGGCTAGTCTGACTCAGACTAGCGGCGCTTCTTGTCACTCTTTCTCCCAACGCCCCTACCAGCGGGTATGCCTTCTGACCTGCGGGTTTGTGTCCTTGACGGGGCGAGGGCCCGCCGCTACATTTCGCCTCGCTCCGAGCAGCTGGAGCGGCAGTCGCAGAGAAGGAAGCAGAACCCCCTGGGAAAGCCGTAAGGCCAACTGGGCGCACCTGCTCGTACGCTGGGGGAGGCCACCTCGGTTTACGGGTGGGGAGGTTCGGGAGGCCCCAAAGCCCAACGAAAGGGCGACTGTTCCAGTCCCGCGACGCGCGAGGTTGCTCGGGGCACCTGGGCCCGAGAGGCCAACGGTGGTCGCCGGTTTCGGCCGGTGACGAGCCAGAAGTCTCTCGGGCCCTTCCCATTTCGCTCTTGGGCCCCCGCGGCGTCCTGACCCCTCGGCCCCGGCGGCAGGGCTCGCTGCCTATACTCGGGGTCCCGTGATCCCGCGCGCGTCGACGTCGTGAACGGTCCTCTCCTCCGGGCGCCGGTGCTGTGGCTGGCCGGTCAGCGGTGGTTCCGGTGGCTGGCGGCCGAGCGGGGCATCGGACGGCGGGTGGCCATGCGATTCGTGGCCGGGGAGGACCTGGAGGACGCGTTCCGGGCGGCCCGCGCGCTCAATCGCCGGGGCGTCGCCACCATGCTCGACCACCTGGGCGAGAACGTGACGTCGGTGGAGCAGGCCTCGGCGGCGGCGGATGCATACGTCCGGGCCCTGAAGCGGGCCCACGAGTTCGACGACCTCGACTGCAACATCTCGGTGAAGCTGACCCAGCTCGGGCTCGACCAGTCCTACGACCTGTGCATGGAGAACTGCGAGCGGGTCCTGAGCACCGCCGCGGAGCGAGGCACGTTGGTGATGATCGACATGGAGAGCCACGAGTACGTCGACCCCACCCTGCGCGCCCACCTCGAGCTGAAGCAGCGGTTTCCCCGGGTGGGGCTGGCCCTCCAGGCGTACCTGTACCGGACCGGCGCCGACGTCCACGCCCTTCCCCCGGACTCCATCGTCCGGCTGGTCAAGGGGGCCTATCTGGAGCCCCCCGACGTCGCGTTTCCCAGCCGGGCGGACGTGGACAAGAGCTTCGCGCGGCTGTTCGCGACGCTGGTGTCGCTCGGCCATACGGTGCACCTGGCCACGCACGATCCATCCCTCGTCGACGGGGCGCGGCGGTTCGTGGAGCGGCGCGGCGAGTCGTGGGAGCGCGTGGAGTTCCAGTTCCTGTACGGGATCCGCCGGGACCTCCAGCAGGCCTACGCGCGCGACGCGTATCCGGTGCGGGTGTACCTGCCGTACGGCACGGAGTGGTATCCGTATCTGACGCGCCGGATGGCCGAGCGTCCAGCCAACATGTGGTTCTTCGCGTCGAACCTGATCCGAGGGGGATGAGACCGATGGAGTGGAGGAAGGTGGCCTTCCTGGGCGGGGGCAAGATGGGGGAGGCGCTGGTCTCCGGGCTGATCCGCTCCGGCGGCCGACGGGTCGACGAGATCATGGTGACGGCCCGGCGGGAGGAGCGGGCCGCGGAGCTCCAGGGCGGCTATGGCGTCGCCGCGACGCTGTCCAACGCCGAAGCCGTTTCGTGGGCGGACACGCTGGTGCTCACGGTGAAGCCGCAGGACATGGAGAGCCTTTTGGAGCAGATCACCGAGCACGTCCAGACCCGGCACCTGGTCATCTCGTTCGCCGCAGGGATCCGGACCTCGTTCATCGAGCGGCGCCTGCCTGACGACGTCCCGGTGGTCCGGGTCATGTCGAACGTGGCGGTGCTGGTGGACGAGGCCATGTCGGTGGTGAGCCCGGGGCGGCAGGCCGAGGACAAGCACCTGGCCGTGGCCGAGGAGCTGCTCGGATACGTGGGCCGCGTCATCCGGCTGCCGGAGAAGCACCAGGACGCCGTGACGGCGACGAGCGGAAGCGGGCCCGCGTACTTCTTCCTGCTGGCCGAGGCCATGATCGAGGCCTGTATCCTGCTGGGGCTGTCCCGGGACGTGGCCAGCGAGCTGATCATCCAGACCATGCTCGGCTCGGCCAAGATGCTCCGTGACACGGGCAGGCACCCGGTGGAGTTACGGGAGATGGTGACGTCGCCGGGAGGTACCACGATCGCGGCGATCCGGCACCTGGAGCAGGCCGGGGTGCGGGCGGCGTTCCTGAACGCCATCGACGCGGCGTGCCAGCGGAGCGCCGAACTGGCACGAGGAGAGGAACCGGAGGAGTAGCGATGGGTAGAGGAGACCGGCACAAGGTTCGGTGGGCGCACGACCGCACGCGAAAGAAGAAGGAGCGCGAGAAGCGGGAAGCGGCCGAGCGTGGCGCAGCGAAGAAGGCTGCCGCCAAGAAGTAGCGGAGTCGAGGGTCGAGTTCGAGGTTCGAGGTTCGAGGGGAGGCTGGGATGTTTCCGCTGTCGAAGGGCCGGGTGACGAAGCAGGCCCACGTCGGCCTGCCCGAGGGGACGTACGAGGAGGAGCACGGGCGGGAGGCCTTCGACGGTCGGGCCTCGCACCTGTACCGGACGCACCTGCCCACCGCGTGGGTGCGGATCGACGGGCCGCTCTCGCCGCACGCCTACGACCTGAACGGGCTGAAGCCGCCGGACATGACGGAAGCCGCCGGGGAGTGGCTCCGCATCCTGCACAACGGTGACGTCTCTCTGTACGTCTCCCGGCGAAACGAGCCGATGCCGTGGTTCCTGCGGGACTCCGACGGCGACCTCTGCTACTTCGTGCACCACGGAACCGGCGTGCTGGAGACCGACTACGGCCCGCTTCGGTACCGCGACGGCGACTTCCTGGTGCTGCCGAAGGGGACCACGCACCGCCTTGTGCCTTCCGGCGGCGGCGAGACCTTCCTGTACTGCATCGAAGGCCGAGGCGAGTACGCGCTCCCGGAGAAGGGCATCCTGGGCCGCCACGCCATCTTCGACCCCGGTGTGCTGGAGACCCCGGAGCCCGAGCCCCACGACGAGCAGGGCGAGTTCCAGGTCCGGGTGAAGCGGGGCGACGAGTACACCACGCTGACCTATCCGTTCCACCCGCTCGACGTCGTGGGCTGGCAGGGGGATCTGTGCCCGATCCGGCTGAACGTCGAGGACATCCGGCCGGTGGTGTCGCCGCGGTACCACCTGCCGCCCAGCGTGCACGTGACGTTCAAGTCGAAGGGGTTCGAGATCGGGACGTTCGCGCCCCGGCCCACCGAGACCGGCGACCCCACGGCGCTGCGGGTGCCCTTCTTCCACTCGAACATCGACAAGGACGAGGTGCTCTTCTACCACCGGGGGCAGTTCTTCTCCCGGGCCGGGATCGGCGAGGGGTTCATCACGCACCACCCGCAGGGCCTGCACCACGGGCCGCAGCCCGCGGCGCTGGAGGCGGGCAAGACCAAGGAGTTCGCCGACGAGTACGCCATCATGGTCGAGGCCGACCTGCCCTTCGAGCGCGACGAGGCGCTGGCCCAGGTTGAGATCGAAGGCTACGCCACGTCCTGGGCCCGAGGCCTCGGCCTGATCGATTAGCACGCGTTGGGCCAAGCGCTGGCTCTTTAGGCGCTCCTAGGGTTTCTCTCCCCAGAGTGCGATCAGTGCTCTTGCCCCCTCCTCGATCTCCCTATTGATCTCCGCGCGTGCCTCCGGGTGTTCCTCCCACTCGGTTGCTCCACCGATGAATCTCGCAAGGACACCCCAGGCTTCGTCAGAGGTAATCCGTGTCGTCACGTCCCACCAGATGCTCTTGGCGCCGTCGTACGGTGAAAGTGAGCCATCAAGAATTGCCTGAGCCAGTCGCACAGCTTCTCGCTTCTGCGCCTCCTCGCTGATCTCCATCAGAGGTCTCCGATCCTCACCACTCGACGAGCTTCCAGATCTCCGGCTGAGGTTCGCCGGCTTCGGCGCCGATCTCGGCGAAGGCCGCGGCGGCCTGCTTGAGGTGTTCCATGGCTCCCTCGCCCCGGCCGGCGGCGTGCAGCAGGTCGGCCATGTTGCCGTGCAGAGCGGCCTCCCGGTGGCGGTCGCCCTGGACTCGCACCAGCGCGAGGGCCTGGTCGGTCAGCGCGATGGCGGCTGCAACGTCGCCGGCCGCCGCCCGGACCTGGGCCAGGTTGTTGAGCGCGGCGATGCGCGCAGTCGGCTCGGGGAGGCCCTCCGCGAGCGAGAGGCTCTGCTCGAGGTGCTCCCGGGCTTCCGGCAGATCGCCTCGCCGCGACGCCAGCACGCCGAGCATGTTGTGCGCCTGGGCCAGGGCCGGACGGTCCCGGGCTTGCTCGGCCAGGGCCAGGGCCCGGGTGGCGAGCGAACGCGCCGTCTTGGACGCTCCCCGGCGGTGGGCGTTCAGGCTGCGGTCGGCCATCACCCGGGCCCGGTCGGCTTCGCTCCCTGAGTCCATGGCGGCCAGGGCCGCCTCGAAGTGGCGGTCTGCCGCCTCGAACTCCCCGCGCCGCTGATGGACGTTGCCCAGCTTGTGCTCCAGGCGGCCCATCGCGTCCTCGGGGGACAGCGCCGCGGCGGCCTCGTAGCTGGCCACGGCGGCCTGGTACTCCCCCAGCAGGGTGTGCAGGTCGCCGATGGCCTCGTGGAGCGCGGCGGCGTCGGGATGGCCCAGCGCGAGGGCCGCCTCGAAGTGGGACAGCGCCTCGGCGTTGGCGAACAACGATCGGGCATGGCGCCCGGCCATATCGAAGTGTTGCGCGGCCTTCGTCTCCCGGCCCGCCTGGAGGTAGTGGCCGGCCGCCAGGGCGGCAAGGTCCGGTTCCCGCCGGGCTCGGGCCGCCAGCACGTCGGCCACCCGCCGGTTCAGCAGGAGCCGCCGGGCCAGGCTGGTGCCTTCCTGCACCACCGCCCGGATCCGCTCGTGGTCGAAGTCGTACCGGGGACGCCCCGCCGGGTCGGTTCCCTCCCGGAGCACGCCTCGGCCGGTGAGCTCCTCCAGCGCGGCCACCGTCTCCTCGTCGCTCCGGCCGCTGGCCTCCCGAACTGTCTCGACGTCGAACGACCGGCCGATCACGGCGGCCGCCGCCAGCACCTGCGTGGCGGGCTGCGACAGGGTCGAGAGCCGCGACTGGATCAGGGCGCGAACGTCCTCGGGGGTCTGTTCTATGGCCTCGACGGAGCCGCTCTGGAGCGCATCGAGGTACTCGACCAGGAAGAACGGAAGGCCCTCCGTCTCCTGGAACAGCCGCTCCGTGAGCCCGGCGGCCTCGACTCCCGCGGCGCGGGCCAGCTCGTCGACGCCGGCCCGATCCAGGCGGCCCGGGCGGACCACGGTGGCCGTCCCGGCCCGTTCCGCCTCCGCGGCCAGGCGCCGGAGCGGATGCGACGCCGGGACGTCGGCGCTCCGCCACGTCGCCACCAGACAGACCCGGCGGCCGGGAAGCCGGCGGACCAGGAAGGCGAGGAGCTCCAGGGACGCCTGGTCGGCCCAGTGGAGGTCGTCCAGCACCAGGACCCCGGGCCGGGGCCCGTCCAGGGCCGACAGCAGGAACGAGGCGACGCCGTCCAGGAAGCGGGACCTCGCTCCGGGGTCCTCCGGGACCGGTCCGGCGAGCGTCGCGCCGGACGTCCCCTCGGCCAGCTCCGGGGCCAGTCGGGCCGCCTCGGCCAGGACACGCGGAGAGAGGGCGCCGGTCCAGCCCGGACCTGCGGTCACGGCGGCGGCACGGATGGCCTGGACGAACGGGCCATACGCGAGGGTCTCCTCGCCCTCGTAGCAGCGCGCCGTGAGCACCAGGGCTCCCGCCCGACTGGCCCACGCGGCGAACTCGCCGGCCAGGCGGGTCTTGCCGATCCCAGGCTCGCCCTCCACCACCACGAGCCTGCCGGCAGGGCCCACGGCCTCGTACGCCCGTTGCATGGCGACGAGCTCCGCGGCCCGCCCGACCAGCGGATAGCCAGGTTCGCGCGACGGACCCCCGGGCGCGTGACCCACTGCCGCCGGACCCCCGGCGGCCGGACGCGACGGGAGGCGGCTCTCGCTGATGGCCCGGTACAGCTCGGTGGTCTCCGCCAGCGGCTGGACCCCCAGCTCGGCGTCGAGGATCCGGACGCACTCCCGGTACTGGCGGACCGCCGCGGCTCGCTGCCCCGTCTCCGCGTACTGGCGCATCAGCGCCCGATGAGCGGGTTCGTGCAGGGAGTCGAGGCTCAGCCAGGCCTGCGCGTGTGAGATTGCCTCCTCGTGCCGGCCGCCGCTTTCCAGGGCATGGACCAGCCGTTCCAGGGCCCCTCCGCGGTCGCGGCGAAGAGCGTCTGCCTCCCGGAACTGCCAATCGTCGAAGTCCTCGGCGTCCCGAAGCGAGAATCCTTCCAGGAAGTCTCCCCGGTGCAGGGCGATGGCCTCCTCGAGCGCCGCGACGCACCGTGGGCACGTTTCAGCGGCGGGGTGGCCGTGCCGGCCGGTCTCGGCGAGGAGCTCCCGGAACCGGTCCAGGTCGAACCACAGGTCGTTGCGGCCCAGGCCGACCTCCTCACGCTCGGCGTGGAGCCAGCCGCCGCCCAGCGCCTTGCGGAGCACCGAAATGGTGCGACGGAGCGCTCCGCGTGCGTGGGCCTGGTCCTGGTCGGGCCACAGAAGGGCCGCCAGGGAGTCCCGGCGGTGCGTGCGGGCGGTGACCGCGAGGTACGCGACGAGCGCCACGGCCTTGCGGGTGTCCACCTCGATCGGTGCGCCGTCGAGCTCGAGATGCGGCGGGCCCAGCAGGGCCACGGAGAACGTGCTCATGCTGGCTTCATTGTGGCGGGGATTCGAGAAACGCAACGGTCTTGCCGATGGAACCTGATTTCGTAACGATCCCGGAACGGAACGGGGGGAGGATCCGGGCATGGGCGACGGGCAGGGCGCCGCGAGGCTGGATGACGTCTGGCGGCGCCGGCTGGCGTGGGCCGGGTTCATCGCGATCGTCCTCGTCTACGCGATCGGCCTGGCGATCTCGATCCTCTCTGGTGGCTCCACGGATCCCTTCGGCTTGCTGGTGTTCGTGTTCCCCCTGGTGGGGATCCTGATCCTGACCCGGCAGTCCGGGAACACCATCGGCTGGATCCTCCTGGCCATCGGCGGGGTCGCGGCGGCGAGTGGGGTCCTCACCAGCTACGCCGAGTACGGGCTGCGGACGCACCCCGGCTCGCTTCCCGGGGCCGACGTGGCCCTGGCGATCTCCGGACCGTCGTGGGCGCCCATCATCGGCATCATCGGCACCTATCTCCTCCTCCTCTTCCCCGACGGCCGGCCCCCTTCCCCCGGCTGGAGGTGGGTCGGCTGGCTGAGCGCCGTGGGGATCGGAGGGACGATGGTGGGCCTCACGATCGTTCCGGGAAACTTTGCCGACAGCGGCTATCCCAACGTGATCAATCCGCTCGGCATCGAGGCGCTTCGCGGGGTCGAATGGATCGCGTTCCTGTTCATCCCTCTGATCCCCATCTCCATCGTGCTGTCGGCGATCAGCCTGGTCCGGCGGTTTCGCCGCTCCACCGGAACCGTTCGGCTCCAGCTCAAGTGGCTGACCGCCGCAGCGGCAGTCACCGCAGTGCTGTACGCGTTCGCCTTCGCCGTTCCGGGCAACTGGGGGAGTACGAAGGCGCCCGCCTACGTCTCTGTCATCCAGACGATGGGGGTCCTCTCCTTCTTCCTCATCCCGATCGCCATCGGCTTCGCCATCCTGCGGTACCGCCTGTACGACATCGACGTCGTGATCAACAAGGCGCTGGTCTACGGGTCGCTCACGGCGGTCCTGGCGGGTGTGTACGTCGGACTGGCGGTCGGGCTGGGGTCGTTCGTGGGGAGGGACAACTCGCTGGTCATCGCGGGCTCGACGCTCGTGGTGGCGGCCCTGTTCCGGCCGGCGCGGCGCCGCATCCAAGGGTTCATCGACCGGCGGTTCTACCGGAGGAAGTATGACGCGCAGCGGACGCTGGAGGCCTTCACGGCGCGGCTGCGCGACCAGGTCGACCTGGACGAGCTGCATGCGCACCTGCTCGCGGTGGTCGACGAGACCGTGCGGCCGGCATCGATTTCGCTGTGGCTGCGGGAGGGCGGGGCATGAGGATCCGGTTGGCCCGCGGGTGAAGGGAGGTCCAGATGAGCGTTGTGGATGTTCGAAGTCCGGCCGGATCGGCGCCCTCCACGTCGAAACCTCGCCGGGTCGCATTCACCGTGCTGTCCCTCATCCTCGCGGCGGGCACGTTCGGGGGGTTGCTCGGGATCGGCCTCTTCTACGGATGGTTCGATTCCGAAGCCGGAGGGATCCACCGGGTGCACATCGTCGGGTTCGGGATCCTGTTCGGCATCCTGTCGACCGTGCCGGCGGTGGCCCTGGCCCGGCGGCCCGAGGCCAAGCCATCGGCCTTCCTCCAGATCGTCGCGATCGCCGTGGCCACCCTGCTGTCGGCGCTGGTCTCGCTCGAGGCGGGCTACCTGCTGTTCGGCCTGATCGTGGCGGCGGGGGCTGCCGTCCTGCTGGCCCTGCACCCGAACCGCGCCGGCGTCCTCCACCCGTCGCCTGACCCCAGCCGGATCATGGCGGCGTTCGCGCTGGGCGGAGCAGTTCCCCTGGTGTGGTTTGGGCTGGCCATGGCCAGGCTCCAACGGGACGGGGTCCCCGCCGACCCTCACGTTCGAAACGACCACTGGGCGAACATGGCCGCGCTGGCCTTCGCGCTGGTGCTGGTCGGGCTCCTCGCGTCGGCGCGGGTCCGGGGCTGGCGACTCACGGCGTGGTGCGCGGGAATCGGAGCCGCCGTGTACGGCCTCGCGTCCATCGTCTTCTCACGCTTTCCGGGAACCCAGGTTCCCTACCCCGGGAGCGAGGGAGTCGGATGGGGCCTGGTGGCGCTGGTCGGCGGCTTGGGGTTCATCGCCGTCGCGGAATGGGAGGCCCGCCAGGGCAGTGACGCAGCCGAGGAGGCGCCCGGGGATGTCCCGGGTGGCTGACCGAAGGGCCGTTCGAGCCGCCCGGTGGGTCCTGGTCGCCACGGCGTTGATCGCGGCGGCCGGCGCGGCGCTGACCGGCGTGGCGTGGGGCGATCTGGCGCTCGGAGACGCGCTCGCGAACGCGGGCGCTGCCGCCGCGGGCCTGGTGTACGCGGGGCTCGGGGTGCTCATCGTGCGGCGCGCGGGCAACCTCATCGGATGGATGCTGCTCGGCGAGGGGGTCAGCTTTGCCATCCTGTGCCTGGCCTCGGCCTACTCCGTCGTGGGAGTCGTCGCGCACCCGGGCGCGCTCCCCGCCCCCAGGCTGGTGGGCGCGATCGCCGAGTGGGACTTCGTCCCGTGCGCCGCCGGGGTCGCGTTCATCTTCTTCGTCTTCCCGACCGGCGCGCTGCCGTCGAGGCGCTGGCGCCCCATCGTGACGCTGGGGGTCCTGGCGAGCGTGGTCGAGCTGGTGGCCCTCGTCTGGACGCCGAGGCTCGTCGCGCTGCCGGCGCCGGGCGGCGTCTCGGTGAAGTTCCCGAACCCGCTGGGCGTCGAGTGGTTCGGCCGGGTCCTCCCGACGTCGCTGGCCGGGACCATCAACGGAGTGGCCACACTGCTGGCGGTGCTCCTGGTCGGGGCAGTCGTGGCCGTCGCAGGGCGGTATCGAGCCGGCGGCCGCGAGCTGCGCCAGCAGATCAAGTGGATCGCCTTTGCAGCGGCGGTCCTGCTCGTGGGCCAGGTGGTAGCCTTGCTGGACAACGCCGCCTGCCAGTGTGACCTTTCACCGGTCCTGGTCGTCGTGTACACGGTAACGGCACTCATCGTCCTGTTCGGCATCCCCGCCGCGATCGCCATCGCCATCACTAAGTATCGGCTGTACGACCTCGACCGGATCATCAACCGGGCGCTCGTCTACGGAGCGCTCACGGCCGTCCTGGCCGGCGTGTACGTGGGGCTCGCCGTGGGAATCGGCTCGCTCGCGGGAAAGGACAACTCGCTGGTCATCGCGGGGTCGACCCTGGTGGTGGCGGCGTTGTTCCGGCCGGTTCGCCATCGGATCCAGGAACTCATCGACCGGCGCTTCTACCGCCGCAAGTACGACGCGCAGCGGACGCTGGAGGCGTTCACCGCCCGGCTGCGCGAGCACGTCGACCTGGACGAGCTGCACGCCCATCTGCTCCAGGTCGTCGACGAGACCGTGCGGCCCGCATCGATGTCGCTATGGCTCAGAGAGCAGGCGGGATGACGCAGCGCACGGCGTCCCGGCTGGCGTGGTCTTCCTGGGCGGTGTCCACGTCCATGTACGTCGTGGCGCTGGTCTTCGTCGTGATCGACCGGTCCGCCCGACATCCGCCCGGCCTCAGCCCGACGTCGCAGCAGATCGTGGACATCGTCTCGAACCTGGCCGTTCCGGCCATCGGAGCCCTCCTCGTGTCGAAGCGGAGAGAGAACCCGATCGGGTGGATCTTCTGCGTCGCCGCGCTGGCCTTGGCCGTCGGGCAATTCGGGCAGTCGTACGCCGCGCACGCCCTGTACGCGGACCCGGGCTCGCTTCCAGGTGCGTACGCCCTGGCGTGGTTCGGAAACTGGACGTGGGGGATCCCCATCGGGGCGCTGGCGTTCCTGCTCCTGCTGTTCCCGACGGGACGGCTGCCTTCACGCCGGTGGCGTCCCGTGGCGTGGGCGGCAGGAGCGGGGGCAGCCTTGATCACGCTTTTCTCCCTGATCCAGGCGTCGTCGGAATGGTCGCGGCCGTTCACGAACCATTCGGGGCCGAGCCCGTCGCCCGTGGTGGCGGCCGTGTTCTGGGTGAGCTTCATCCTCTTCCTGGTCGGGATGCTGGGTGGGCCCGCCGCCTCGATCATGCGGTACCGGCGCAGCCGCGGGGAGGAGCGCCAGCAGCTCAAGTGGTTCGTCTTCTCGGCGGCCCTCGTGGGGGCCGTCTTCGTCCCGAACAGCTTCTGGTCCACCCCGTGGCTCGACGTCCTCTTCCAGGTGGCGCTGACCTGCCTGTGGGTGGCGATCGCGGTGGCGATCCTGAAGTACCGCCTCTACGACATCGACCGGGTCATCAACCGCGCCCTCGTCTATGGTGTGCTCACGGCGGTGCTGGCCGGCCTGTATGTGGGCCTGGCCGTGGGGCTCGGTTCGCTCGTGGGAAAGAACAATTCGCTCGTCATCGCGGGGTCGACGTTGGTCGTGGCGGCCCTGTTCCGGCCGGCCCGCCGGGGGATCCAAGGCTTCATCGACCGGCGGTTCTACCGGCGCAAGTACGACGCCGTGCGCACGCTGGAGGCGTTCAGCGCGCGGCTCCGTGACGAGGTGGACCTGGACGAGCTCCGCGCGCACCTCGAGGCGGTGGTGCACGAGACCATGCAGCCCGCCCACGCGTCGCTGTGGCTGCGAGGGCCGTCGGTATGAGCAACCGGTCGGCGGCGCGTCTGGCCTGGTCGGCGTGGGCGGCAACCGTGCTGCTCACTGCCGGAGCCATCGCCCTCGCATCTCGCAACGTCGACACGCTGGGGGGCGCGGGGCGGGCAACCACGTTCGCCCTCCTGGGGACCCTGTGGACCGTGGGCTACGCGACGGTGGGGGCCATCCTGGCGTCCAGGCGGCCGTCCAACCCGATCGGATGGATCTTCTGCGCGAACGGGCTGGTCATCGCGCTGACGGCCCTGGCCGAGGAGTACGCGACGCGAGGCCTGGTATCGGCGCCCGGGTCGCTCGAGTGGGCGCGCGTCGCGGCGTGGTTCCAGAACTGGGGGGGATATCTGGCGTTTACCCTGCTCTGGTTCCTGGTGGTGCTGTTCCCGGACGGCCGGCTCCTGTCGAGGCGATGGCGGTGGCTGGCGTGGGGGCTGGTCGGAGTCGCCGCGGTGCTGGTGGCCTCGGCGATGCTGAGCGCCAAGCGCGTGGAGAGCTGGTTCCGGCTCGTGCCGCTCCACACCTCGAACCTGACCGGCGTCCACGCGCTGGGCTCCCTTCCCTGGGCCGTCAACCAGGGTGGCTGGGTGGTGGCGGGGGCCGTGTTCGTGGTCGCGGGTGCGGTGCCGCTGATACGCCTGCGCCGGGCCCGGGGTGAGGAGCGGCAGCAACTGCTCTGGTTCGTCTACGCCGGAGCGCTCTTCGCCGCCACCGTCACGGTTGGCGTGGTGGGGGACTCGCTGGGCGCGGGGTTCTGGGTGAACTACCCCCTCTCGGCAGGGCTGCTCGCGCTGCCCGTGGCGACGGGCATCGCGGTCATGCGGTACCGCCTGTACGACATCGACCGGATCATCAACCGGACCCTGGTGTACGGCGCGTTGACCGTGCTCCTGGGAGGCCTGTACGTGGGTCTCGCCGTGGGCCTGGGCTCGCTGGCCGGCAGGAACAACTCCCTGGTCATCGCGGGGTCCACGCTGGTCGTGGCGGCCCTGTTTCGACCGGCCCGTCGCAGGGTCCAGGAGTTCATCGACCGGCGGTTCTACCGGCGGAAGTACGACGCGCAGCGGACGCTCGAGGCCTTCACGGCGCGGCTCCGCGACCACGTCGACCTGGAGCAGCTCCGGCTCCACCTCTTGGCGGTGGTGGACGAGACCATGCAGCCGGCGCAGGCCTCTCTCTGGCTGCGGGGAACCGGGGCGCGCCCGTGACGGTTCGCGGAGGTGTTCCTTCTGCCCGGCGGGGTCAGTCGGCCCGCCGTCTCGTAATATTCGTGGGCCTTTGTAATGGTTTCCAGTGGTCTGAAAGTGCCGCACCGTGCCCGGAATCAATCCGAACCGCAATCAGGGCCGTCGCATGAGCACACGCTCGGCCACCCGGCTGGCGTGGGCACTGTGGGCCGTGGGCGTGGCGGGCTGTGCGGTGTTCGTGGTCCTCGAGACCACCAGGCACTCTTCGGATCTCGGCGGTAGCTGGTTCAACGCCCAGGAGGCCCTCGGGGCCCTGGTCTTCCCGACCGTCGGAGCGATCGTGGCCTCCCGCCGGAAGGAGAACCCCCTCGGTTGGCTGTTCCTGGCCATCGGCGTGTCCTTCGGCATCTCCGCCGTCGGCGGCGCGATCACGGACGTGTTCGCGTTCCGGAGCGCCACCTGGCAGTGGGGAACTTGGCTCCAGACCTGGAGCTGGGCTCCCGGCTGGGTGTTCATGATCACGTACCTGCTGCTCCTGTTCCCGGACGGCCGCCTGCCCTCGCGCCGGTGGGCATGGGTGGCCTGGGTGACGGGCACCGCGGTCGTCCTGATGGTCCTGGCAGGGGTGTTCGACCGCACTGCGGGAGGAACCGCCGGATACCAGAGCCCGCTTCCCACCTGGCCTGACTCGGTCGTCGGCTTCTTCCAGCTCTCCAGCTCGTTCTCGGCGCTGGTCGCGTCCGTCGCCTCGGTCGTGGCGCTGGTCCGCCGGTTTCGCCGTTCCACAGGTGCCGAGCGTCAGCAGATGAAGTGGTTCGCCTACGCGGGCGTGGCCACGGTCGTCCTGATCCCGGGGAGGGTGATCGTCTTCGCGCACGTTCCGGCGATGGTCGCCCTCGGCCTCCTCAGCATCCCCATCCTTCCTGTCGCGGCGGGACTGGCCATCCTCCGGTACCGCCTGTACGACATCGACCGGGTCGTCAACCGGACCCTGGTCTACGGTGCGCTGACCGCGGTGCTGGTTGGCGTGTACGTGGCCCTGGCCGTGGGACTGGGCTCGGTCGCCGGCCGGGACAACTCGCTCGTGATCGCGGGCTCGACGCTCGTGGTGGCGGCGCTGTTCCGGCCGGCCCGGCGGCGTTTGCAGGGCCTGGTCGACCGGCGGTTCTACCGGAGGAAGTACGACGCCGCGCGAACGCTGGAGGCGTTCACGGCGCGCCTGCGCGAAGAGGTCGACCTGGAGGAGCTCCGCGAGCACCTGCTCGACGTGGTCGGGGAGACGATGCAGCCGGCGCAAGCGACGCTGTGGCTCCGGACGGCGGAGGGCATCCGGTGACGGCCAAGGGAGCGGCCCGGCTGGCTTGGTCGTCGTGGGCCGCAGGCCTCGCGTTCGCAGGGTTCGACGTCTTCGTGCTGGTCCAGGACCGTCCGGTCGGTGGCCTGCTGGCGACCCTGGGGCTCTTCCTGGTCCTCGCAAGCGTCGGGGCGGTGGTCGCGTCGCGCCGGCCCCGGAACCCGATCGGATGGCTGTTCCTGGGAAGCGGGCTTGTCGCGATCGTTGAGGCCACGGCCAACGCCCTCGCCCTCCACGGGCTGGAGTTCCATCGGGGATCGGTGCCCGGCGCCGTGTGGTGGGCGTGGCTGGAGAACTGGCTGTGGCTGGTCCCGATCGGAATGCTCCTCACCTTCCTGCCGCTGCTGTTCCCGGACGGCCGGCTGCCGTCCCCGAGGTGGCGACCGTTCGCCTGGGCGACGGGGTGTTTCCTGGCCCTGACGATGGCGGTCTACATGATCCTGCCCGGCCGGTACGAGGACCTGCCCACCTCCAATCCGTTGGGGCTCCGAAGCGCGCGGGGCCTCCTCGTCCTTTTGGCCAGCGTGAGCCTGCCCATCGCCCTGGTCCTGTCGATCGCATGCGCCGGGTCACTGGTGCTGCGATACCGCCGGACCCGCGGCGAGGAGCGGATCCAGATCAAGTGGTTCGTGTACGGCGCGGCCTTCTTGGTGGTCTGCTTCGCCGTGGGCGGGGTGCTGAGTGGCCTGGGGCATCCGGGGGCGTCGGGCACGGTCTCCACCGTCGGGTTCTTCGGCCCGCCCGTCGGCGCCGCCGTGGCCCTGCTGCGCCACCGCCTGTACGACATCGACCGGGTCATCAACCGAACGCTGGTCTACGGGGCGGTCACCATTCTGCTGGGAGCGATCTACGCGGGCCTGGCCGTGGGACTCGGGTCCTTGGCCGGGTCGAACACGAACTCGCTGGTCATCGCCGGTTCCACCCTCGTGGTGGCGGCGCTGTTCAGCCCGGCCCGGCGGCGGGTCCAGGCCTTCATCGACCGGCGGTTCTACCGCAAGAAATACGACGCGGTACGGACGCTGGAGTCCTTCACGGCCCGGCTCCGGGACGAGGTCGATCTCGGGGAGCTCCAAGACCACCTGCTCACCGTGGTCGACGAGACGATGCAGCCCGCGCACGCGTCGCTGTGGCTTCGAGCGGCGGAGGCCTCCCGGTGACCGACCGGACGCGGGTTCGCCTGGGCGTCGCCGTGTGGGCCGTCTCCATCGCCATGGTCCTGGCGGCCTTCGGGCTGCTGTTCGTGGCGGTGAACTCCGTGGCGTACATCGGCGCCATCACGCTCATGTTCTCCACGGTCGGGGTGCTGGTGGTCAGGGCGCAGCCCCGGAACCGGATCGGCTGGGTCTTGCTCGCCATCGGTGGCTGCTACGCCTACCTGGTGTTCTCCGCCGAGTACGGAACCGCAGCGGTCGCCCACCACTGGCCGCTCCCGGCCGACCGGGAACTGCTGTGGGCGGGGCTGTGGTCGTGGGCGCCGGCGCTCGGGATGACGGCGACCTTCCTGTTCCTGCTGTTCCCCGACGGCCACCTCCCGTCCGGACGCTGGCGCTGGGTGGGCTGGCTCTCGGGGCTCGCCATCTCGGCCGCGACGGCGGGCTACGCGGCCGGGGCTGCCCCGATCGTCTTCCGGGCCAGCCCGCGGCAGTTCGCCGACATGGCGCGACACCGGCTCCCCAACCTTCAAGCGGGGCCGGTGCCGCAGGCCGTCTTCGAGATCGGTGTCCTGGTGGGCGCGGTCTGCATGGTCGCGTCGGTGGTCGCGACCGTCGTGCGATTGCGGCGGTCCACGGGTCGGGAGCACCAGCAGCTCCAGTGGTTCACGTACGGGGCCATCGCCCTCGCCGCCGGGCTCGCGGGCAGCTTCGGGCAGAGCGCGCTGGTGAGCGCGCTGGTTCCCGCCTTCGGGTTCACCTGGTTCACCGTTTGCGTGGCGGTGGCCATGCTCCGGTATCGCCTGTACGACATCGACCGGATCGTCAACCGGACGCTCGTGTACGGCGCGGTCACCGCACTGCTCGCCGCGGTCTACGCGGGGCTTGCCGTGGGGCTCGGGTCGGTGGTCGGGTCGAACCAGAACTCGCTGGTCATCGCCGGCTCCACGCTGGTGGTGGCGGCGCTGTTCCGGCCGGTCCGCGGCCGGATCCAGGGGTTCATCGACCGGCGGTTCTACCGCAGGAAGTACGACGCTGTCCGCACGCTCGAGGCCTTCACGTCGCGTCTTCGCGACGAGGTCGACATGGAGGAGCTCCGCGAGCACCTCCTGGGGGTGGTCGCCGAGACCATGCAGCCGGACCACGCCTCGTTGTGGCTTCGGGTTTCGGAGACCGCCCGATGAAGACGCGGGCCGCCGGCCGGCTGGCGTGGTCCACGTGGCTACTGGTCCTGGCCTTCGTCGTCGTGTTCAACGTGTACAGCGCCACCCAGCCTGGGAGCGACCAGACGGGAGACCTGGCCAACACGGTCGCGTACATGGCGTGGGTCATCGCGTTCTCGACCGTTGGAGCGCTGGTCGCCGCGAAGCGTCCCGGAAACGCAATCGGGTGGCTGCTCCTGGGCTCGGCGCTCTCCTTCACGTTGGCGGGATTCGGGCTCACCCTTCCCGGGAGCACTGGGGGAGGCCGTTTCTCGCCCGTCGTTCTGGGGCAGTGGGCCGGCGCCTGGATGTGGGGAGTCGGCCTGGGGCTGGCCGTCCTGTCCCTCTTGGTGTTCCCCGACGGCAGGCCGCCATCCAGGAGGTGGCGGCCGGTCCTGTGGCTCGCGGTGGTCGGGTTGGTGGGGTTCGTCGTGGGGATGGGCTTCGGGACGCGGTTCATCGGCGGGACCCACATCCGCAATCCCTTCGCGATCGGCGGGGCGGTGGGCCACGTGCTCGGGGGATTGCAGGGTGGCTTCGGACTGGTAGCGATCTCCGGCGTGCTTGCCCTCGTCTCCATCGTGGTTCGTTTCAGGCGTGCCAGGGGGGCGGAACGAGAGCAGATCAAGTGGCTCGTGTACGCCGTGGCCGCGGTGGGGCTGGGTCTCCTGGCGCAGGTGCCCTTGTCGGCTGTCATCAAGTCTCCGCAGGCGCTCAGCGATGCCGAGAATGCCATCAGCTCCGGAACGATCGCCCTCGTACCGATGGCGATCGGCGTCGCCATCCTTCGACACCGCCTGTACGACATCGACCGGATCATCAACCGGTCGCTGGTCTACGTCCTCCTCTCGGTGGTGTTGGGAGGTGTGTACGCCGGTTTGGCGGTTGGACTCGGCTCGCTCACGGGGCAAAGCAACTCCTTCGTCATCGCCGGGTCCACGCTGGCGGTCGCGGCGCTGTTCGGCCCCGCTCGCCGGCGGATCCAGCGCTTCATCGACCGGCGCTTCTACCGTCGCCGGTACGACGCCACCCGGACGCTCGAATCCTTCACCTCCCGGCTCCGGGAGGAGGTCGACCTGGACGACCTCCAGCTCCACCTGCTGGGCGTGGTGCGGGACACGATGCAGCCGGCCCAGGCGTCGCTGTGGCTGCGGACGGAGAAGGGCCAGCCGTGAGAGTGAGCACGACGACGGCGAGGGGGCTGGCCTGGGGGATCGGGGGGCTGTGCCTGGCCCTCACCGTGGCCGGCCTGGCGCTCCAGGTCTTCACGTTCGACACGCACGTCCCGATGGACTTCAGCTCCCGCGAGGCCAACCTCGTGCTGGCCGTGGTGTTCCTGGCCATGCCGGTGGTGGGCGCGCTGATCGCGCTCCGCCGTCCCGAGATCGCCATCGGCTGGATCCTGCTCGGCGTCGGCATGTCCATGGCCGTGTGGGTCCTGGCGGACGGCTGGGCCATCTACACGCTCCGCGCCCACCCCGGGTCTCTCCCGGGGGGTGCGTACATGGCCTGGGTGGGGAACTGGGTCTGGATCCCGGGATGGGGGCTCATCGGCTTCCTGTACCTGCTGTTCCCGGAGGGGCGGCTGCCGTCGCCGCGGTGGCGATGGCTGGCCTGGACGCTCGGGATCGTCGACGTGGCCTACGTCGTCGGCGCCATGCTGGCCAGGGGGCCGTTCCCGAACTACCCGTTCCAGGCCAACCCGCTGGGGGTGTTCGGCGCCGCGACGGGACACGCCGGTCGGTGGGTGAAGTTCATCGGCGTGCCCGCCCTGGTGGCGCTGGGGCTGGTCGGCATGGCGGCGCTGTTCGTGCGGCTGTCCCGGGCCCACGGTGACGAGCGGCAGCAGCTGAAGTGGCTGACGTTCGCGAGCGCCGTGGTGGTGGGAGGGCTGGCCGCCTTCATCGTGCTGGTGGGGGCGGGCGTGCGGATCCCCGCCGTCGAGCGGTTCGCCCCGATCGTTGCGGTGCTCCTGCCCATCTCGGCAGGGGTGGCTGTCCTGAAGTACCGCCTCTACGACATCGACGTCGTCATCAACCGCACCATCGTGTACACGGTCCTCACCGGGGTGCTGGCGGCCGTGTACTTCGGACTGGTGCTCGCGTTCGGCACGACAGCCCGATCCATCACCGGCCACCGCCAGAGCCCGGTGGTGACGGCGGCCTCGACGCTCGCCGTGGCCGCGATGTTCCGCCCGGGGAGGCGGCGGACCCAGGACGTCATCGACCGCCGCTTCTACCGGACCCGCTACGACGCCGCGCGGACGCTGGAGGCGTTCAGCGTTCGGCTCCGGCACGAGACCGACATCGATGCGCTGTCGTCGGACCTGGTCGACGTGGTGCAGCAGACCATGCGGCCAGCGCACGTGGCGCTGTGGCTGAAGGGGGGCTCGACGATCGCGACGGTTTCGGCCGCCGTCACGGCTTCCGTAACGATTTCCGAACGCTGACGGCTGTATACAGGAGGCGCTATGGCAACCATCTTGACGAGAGTGAGACGAACCGGACGCCGGGCGGACCGCCAGGCGCCCCCCGAGGCGACCAGTCCGGCCCCGGCGCCGGAGCGGGCGGAGGCTCCTCCGCTCGACATCGCCCCGAACGACCCTCTGCTGGCGTACCTCCAGAGCTCGCCGGGCCCGGTGGACGTGGACAAGCTCCAGCTCGACTCGGTGGCCCTCGAGCAGATGCGCTCGATGGGCCTGCGCCTGGTGGTGCCGCTGGTGGCCCAGGGTGAGCTGATCGGCCTGCTGAACCTGGGGCCTCGGCTGTCGGAGCAGGAGTACTCCACCGACGACCGCAAGCTGCTCGAGAACCTGGCCGCCCAGGCCGCTCCGGCGGTGCGGGTGGCCCAGCTGGTCCGGGAGCAGGAGGCGGAGGCCCGCCGCCGGGAGCGGGTCGAGCACGAGCTCCAGGTGGCCCAGCTGATCCAGCAGAACTTCCTGCCGAAGACGATCCCGGACCTGCCGGGCTGGCAGCTGGCCGCGTACTACCAGCCGCAGCAGGCCGTGGGCGGCGACTTCTACGACTTCATCGAGCTGCCCGAGGGGCAGATGGGCCTGGTGATCGGCGACGTCACCGACAAGGGCGTCCCCGCCGCGCTGGTCATGGCGGCGACCCGAAGCGTCCTGCGGGCGGCGGCGCCGCGGCTGATCTCGCCGAACGAGGTGCTGCGGCGGGTCAACGACATCCTGTGCCCGGACATGCCCCCGAACATGTTCGTGACCTGTCTGTACGGCGTGCTCGACCCGAGCACCGGGCATTTCCGCTATGCGAACGCGGGGCACAACCTCCCCTACACGCGGACAGAGGACGGCGTGGTGGAGTTCCGGGCCACGGGCCTGCCCCTCGGGCTCATGCCGGACATGTCCTACGACGAGAAGGAGGCCGTGCTCGGCGCGGGCGAGACCATGCTGCTGTCGAGCGACGGCCTGGTCGAGGCCCACAGCCCCGACGGGGAGATGTTCGGATTCCCGCGGCTCCGCCAGCTCATGGCGGAGCATCCCGGCGGGAGTGGGCTGCTGGACCACCTGCTGTCCGAGCTGCGGCGGTTCGTCGGTCCGGGGTGGGACCAGGAGGACGACGTCACCCTGGTCACGCTGTGGCGGGCCAGCGCTCCGCCCATGTCCAGCGAGGAGATGGCGGAGCGGGGGGCCCAGTCGACGGCGGTGCCGGAATCCGCCGAGGCCGGACGCGTGCTCGCGGAGTTCAGCCTCCCCAGCGTGTCGGGCAACGAGCGGCTGGTCATGGACCGGGTGGCGGAAGCGGTGGCTGACGTCGATTTCGAAGACGCGCGCCGGGAGCGCCTCAAGACCGCCGTGTCCGAAGCCGCGATGAACGCCATCGAGCACGGCAACGGGTTCCAGGCGGAGCTTCCCGTGGCCGTCGTGGTCACCCAGAAGGGCGGCGACCTGTCCGTCCGGATCACCGACCACGGGGGCGGCCGCGACATCCCGGAGGCGGAGGTGCCCGACCTCGATGCCAAGCTCGAGGGCAAGCAGACGCCTCGGGGCTGGGGGCTGTTCCTGATCAAGAACATGGTCGACGAGATGCACGTCAGCTCGGACGACACCCATCACACCATCGAATTGGTGCTCCACCTGGAAGGAGGGGAGCAATGAGCGCACAGCAATTCCACGGAGAGGTACGACCAAGAGGTCCATCCGTCCTGCTCGACCTCAGTGGCGACATCGACGGCAACGCCGAGCAGGGCCTGCGGGCCCTGTACCACGAGGCCGTCGCCGGAGGCCCGGCCACCGTCGTGCTCAACTTCGAGCAGGTCAGCTACATCAACAGCACCGGCATCGCGCTGATCGTCGGGTTGCTGGCCGAGGCCCGGAAGGCCCACCAGACCGTGCTGGCGTGCGGGCTTTCGCCGCACTACCAGGAGATCTTCCAGGTCACCCGGCTGTCGGACTTCATGCCGATGTTCTCCGACGAGGACGCTGCCCTGGCAGGGACGCCGTCGCCGGCCCCGGCGTCGTAAGGCATCAAGGCACCGCACGAGGAACGAGCAACAGGAAGGAGCGAGGAATGACCCAGGGAACCGTGACCATGGAGGTCCGCTCGATCGCCGACCGCACCAGCATCGTCGACATCTCGGGCGAGATCACCGCGGCCAGCGAGGGCCCGCTGATGGACGCGTACTCGCGGGCCACCGACGAGGGCGCGCGTTCGCTGATCCTGAACTTCAGCGGCCTCGGCTACATGAACAGTGGCGGGATCGGCCTGCTGGTGACGCTGCTGGTGCGGGCCAACCGGCAGAAGCAGCGCCTGCTGGCCCTCGGCCTGAACGACCACTACCGGCAGATCTTCGAGCTGACCCGGCTGGACGAGGCCATCGGCATCTTCGACTCCGAGGCCGAGGCGATCGCCGCGGCCACCTCGGCGTAGGGAGGGTCGGCGAGATGGAGACCCACGAGGTCGAGGTGGAGGAGGAGCAGCCGGAGCCCGAGCCCGCGTCGGCGCCGGCCGCGCGCGACGCCGGGTACTGGGCCAAGACCGTGAAGACGCTGACGGTCGGCGAGGTCGCCCCCGGGGCGGTCAACCTGAACGTCGAGGGGCGGCGGGTGGTCAGTCCGCTCCAGGGCTTCGGACGGCTGTGGCAGAAGACCTACCGCATGCGGTTCGGCCCCGTCCAGGTCCCGCCGAAGGACGTGATCCGGGCCTGGAAGCAGAACTTCCCCAAGTTCTGGCCCGAGCAGGGGAAGTTCTTCGGCTCCCTCTCCGGGATCGCGCCGGGCGAGGTGGCCGTGCTGAACCTGGCCCTGGCGGGGCGGGCCAAGCTCTCCACCGGGATCATGGTGATGTACGCGGACGACGAGTCGTTCACCTTCATGGACCCCGAGGGGCACATGTTCGCGGGCTGGATCACGTTCAGCGCCTACGAGGACAATGGCGAGACCGTCGCGCAGGTCCAGCCGCTGATCCGGGCCAACGACCCGCTGTTCGAGCTGGGAATGCCGGTGATCCTCCGAAAGGAGGACCGGTTCTGGGAGCAGGTGCTGCGCAACCTGGCGGGCCACTTCCTGGTGGAGGGAACGTTTTCCAAGGAAGCGGTGTGCGTGGACCGGCATCGCCAGTGGAAGTACTGGACGAACATCCGGCACAACGCGGCCATCCGCTCGATCCTGCACCCGCTGGGGCGTCCGTTCCGGGCGCTGGCCGGCCTGTTCCGGAGGAAGAGGCGAGGCTGATGCCCGCCCCCGGACGGCCGCCGAGCCCGAAGGGACGGTTGCTGTCCGGGCACATCGTCCCCATGCGGCGGGACTCGCTGGGGTTCATGACCCGGGCCGCCCGCGAGCACGGGGACGTGGTGGGGCTCCGGTTCGGCCCGAGCCGGGCCCTGCTGCTGTCCCATCCCGACCAGGTGGAGCAGGTGCTGGTGACCCAGCGGCGCTCGTTCGCCAAGGGCAAGGCCGTGCTGCTGATCGGGCGGGTCACCGGCGACGGCCTGGTGGTCAGCGAGGGGGACTTCTGGCGCCGCCAGCGCCGGCTGATCCAGCCGGCGTTCCATCATGGCCGGATCGCTGCGTACGGCGACACGATGGTGGCCTTCACCGAGCGGCGCCTCGACACGTGGTCGGACGGCGAGACCCGAGACGTCCACGAGGAGCTGATGGGCCTGACCCTGGAGATCGTGGTCAAGACCTTGTTCGACGCCGACGTGTCACGGGAGGCCGAGACCGAGGTCGGCTCGGCCGTCGAGGTCGCCGTGGGGTGCCTGAACGAGGTGCTGACGAGCTTCCTGTTCTTCGTGCCGCCGGGCGTCCCCATCCCCACGAACCTGCGGCTGAAGCGGGCCGTGAAGCGGCTCGACGCCGTGCTGTACCGGATCATCGAGGAGCACCGGGCCTCTGGCATCGACCGGGGCGACCTGCTGTCCACGCTGCTGCGGGCCCGGGACGAGGACGACGGCAGCCACATGACCGACCGGCAGGTCCGGGACGAGGCCATGACGCTGTTCCTGGCCGGGCACGAGACCACGTCGATCGCGCTGACGTGGGCCTGGTACCTGCTCTCGCAGCATCCCGAAGCCGAGGCGCGGCTGCACGAGGAGCTGGACGACGTGCTCGGCGGTCGGGCCCCGACGGTGGCGGACGTCCCGAACCTCCAGTACGCCGGGCACGTCGTGACCGAGACGCTCCGGCTGTATCCGCCCGCCCCGGCCCTGGGCCGCGAGGCCGTGGAGGGCTGCGAGGTCGCCGGCTACCCGGTTCGGAAGGGCACGGACGTCATCGTGAGCCAGTGGGTCATCCAGCGGGACCCCCGGTGGTTCGACGACCCGGAAGCCTTCCGGCCGGAACGCTGGGAGGACGACCTGGCCCGGCGGATCCCCCGGTTCGCCTACTTCCCGTTCGGGGGAGGGCAGCGGACCTGCATCGGAAGCTCGTTCGCCACGATGGAGGCCACGCTACTGCTGGCCACCATGGCGCAGCGGTTCCGGTTCCGGCTGGTGGAAGGCCATCCGGTGGAGCCACAGGCCAGGTTCACGCTCCGCCCGGCACATGGCATGCGGATGGTCCTCGAGGCGCGGACGCCCGCCGTTGTCCGCGCTGCCGGTGCCTGACCTGGACGCGGTCGTCGTCGGAGCCGGGCCCAACGGCCTGGCGGCGGCGATCGAGCTGGCCCGGGCCGGATGGTCCGTCAAGGTCATCGAGGCCGCGGACACCGTGGGAGGCGGCTCCCGGACGGCCGAGGTGACGCTGCCGGGATTCCGCCACGACGTGTGCTCGGCCATCCACCCCCTCGGTCTGGCGTCGCCGTTCTTTCGCTCGGTCCCGCTGGCCGATCACGGGCTGGAATGGGTCCAGCCGGACGCACCGCTGGCCCACCCCATGCCCGACGGGACGGCCGCGGTGCTGGAACGGTCGGTCGACGAGACGGCGGACGCGTTCGGCGAGGACGGACGCGCCTACCGCGGGCTCATGAACCCGATGCTCCGCTCCGGCGAGGTCATCCTGGAGCAGTTCCTGGGGCCGGTGAAGCTGCCGCGGCACCCGTTCACGCTGGTCCGGTTCGGCCTGCGGGCCCTGCGGTCCGTGTCGGGGCTGGCCGGTCGGTTCTCCTCGGATGGGCCGAAGGCGCTGTTCGCCGGCCTGGCGGCTCACTCCATGCTCAAGCTGGACCAGTCACCCACCGGCGCCTATGCGCTGACCTTCGGGATGCTGGGCCACCTGGTGGGGTGGCCCATGGCCAAGGGTGGGTCGCAGGCCATCGTGGACGCCATGGCCTCGTACCTCCGGGAATTGGGGGGCCAGATCGAGGCCGGGCGCCGGATCGGCTCGCTGGACGAGTTGCCCCAGGCGCGGGCCGTGCTGCTGGACGTGACCCCGCGGCAGTTCCTGGCCATCGCGGGCGATCGCGTTCCGTCGCGCTACCGCCGGGCCCTGGAGCGCTACCGCTACGGGCCCGGTGTGTGCAAGGTGGACTGGGCCCTGGACGCCCCGATCCCGTGGAAGGCGGACGGGTGCGAGCGGGCGGCCACCGTCCACGTCGGCGGGACCATCGAGGAGCTGGACGCCAGCGAGAACGCCGTGTGGCGGGGCGAGCACGCCGAGCGGCCCTTCGTGGTCCTGGCCCAGCAGACGCCGTTCGACCCCTCGCGGGCGCCCCAGGGCAAGCACACCGCATGGGCCTACTGCCACGTGCCCAACGGCTCCGACGTGGACATGACCGAGCGGATCGAGGAGCAGGTGGAACGGTTCGCGCCCGGGTTTCGGGACCGGATCCTGGGCCGGCGAACGGTGGTGGCGGCCGACCTGGAGCGCTACGACGAGAACTACGTCGGCGGCGACATTAACGGCGGCCTCCAGGACCTCGGCCAGCTGTTCTCCCGGCCGACCGGACTGTTCTCGCCCTACGAGACGCCGCTCGACGGCGTGTTCCTGTGCTCGTCGTCGACGCCTCCGGGAGGTGGTGTGCACGGCATGTGCGGCCACCACGCGACGAAGGCGGCGCTGAAGAAGCTGGGGCCGAAGAGCTGATGGCCACGGTCGCCGTGCCAGCGGCCCGAACGGAACGGTCGCCCCTGTCCTGGCTGGCCAGAGCGGCCTGGCTGGCGGCGATCGCGATGGTCGCGTTCTCCGGCGTCCAGATCCTCGAGGCCGGGCACGTGAGCCGCCAGTTCATCCAGCAGGGGATCGGCGGGTCCGACCTGCTCGCTCTCATCTTCGCTTCGGTTGGAGCGGTCATCGCAGCGAGGCAACCTCGAAACAGGGTCGGCTGGATCATCCTGGCCGTTGGGCTGCTGTATGCGGCCGGGACGGTCAGCGAGGGCTACTTCGATCACCTCACCAGGACCGGGTCCTGGCTTCCCGGGGCGTGGACCGTGATGTGGATCGGGTCGTGGAACTGGATGCCCGCTCTCGGGCTGCTGGCCACGTTCGTCCTGCTGTTGTTCCCCGACGGTCATCTGCCTTCGCGCCGGTGGTGGCCGCTTGCCATCGCTTCGGCGGCGGTCATCATCGCCACGACCGCGCTGCACGCCCTCGAGTCGTGGCTCATCCAGGGCGATCTGTTCGCCGGCCGCGAGCCCACCCCCACACCGCTTCTGCTGCATCTCCAGTTCGCGGTGTTCCTCGGGGAGGTGCTGGGGGGATGCTGCCTGGTTGGATCGGTGGTTGCGGTGGTCGCTCGATACCGTCGGGCATCCGCCGATCTGCGTCAGCAGCTGAAGTGGGGGACGTACGGCTCCATCGGGCTCGCGGCGGCCCTGGCCGCCGTGTGGATCCCCGGCAATTGGTTCCAGTGGGGAGCCGCCATCTCGGGCTCGCTGTGGTTCGCCGCGTGCGTCGCCGTGGCCATCCTGCGCTACCGGCTGCTCGACATCGACCTCATCGTCAACCGGACTCTGGTGTACGGCGGCCTCACCGCGCTGCTCGGCGGGATCTACGTGGGGGCGGTGTTCGGCCTGGGTGCACTGGTCCGGTCGATCGGTGGGCACGGGAACAACGGCCTGGTGGTGGCGGCGTCCACGCTGGCCGTGGCGGCGCTGTTCAGCCCGGCCCGCCGGGGCCTCCAGGCCTTCATCGACCGGCGGTTCTACCGGAGGAAGTACGACGCCGCCAGGACGCTCGAATCGTTCGGCGCGAGGCTCCGCGACGACGTGGATCTGGACGAGCTCTCCGGCCACCTGGTGGGGGTGGTGCAAGAGACCATGCAGCCCGCGCAGGTCTCGCTGTGGCTTCGCGCGTCGGGAGACGGGGTCGCGGCCCGTTCGGGGGCCGAGCCAACCCGCTCCTGACCGGACGGGCGTTTTCGACACGCGCGTGACACATTGGGCGCCGCCACGCGGACGGCGCGGCAGGCGGAGATGGGAGAGGGCGGATGACCGAGCGGACGGCGACCCGGCTGGCATGGGCGATCGCGCTCGCGTGCGCTGCGATGGTCGTCGCGACCCTGGTGTTCCTCTACCTGGACCGGACGGCGATCCGCTCCGTCGGGTCGGGGGACGTCGGCGACCTCGTCCCGACCGTGACCGTCGGCGCGCTCGGGGCGCTCGTCGCATTCCGCCGGCCGGCGAACGCCATCGGGTGGCTGCTCCTCGGCATCGCGGCCTTCGTGGGAGTCTCCCTGCTGGCCGGCCACGTCGCGATGCACGCCCTGCTCGCCGGGGTGTCCTCGCACGGCTGGCCTCGCTGGTGGGCGTGGCTCCACAACTGGGTCGGGAACCTGAGTCTGGGGCTGTTGATCCTTCTGCTCCTGCTGTTCCCGAGCGGCAAGCCCCTCAGCAAACGGTGGCGGTGGGTCACGTCGGTCACGGTCCTCGTCTCGGTCTGGTTCGTGGCCGCTGTGGCCCTCGACCCCGCGCCGGTACAGCTCTCCCCGCGCCTGCCACGGCTGGGGAATCCGATCGGGATCAAGGCACTGGCGGGGTTCGCCAATTCGCCCGCGTTCCTGGGGATCGTGGTCCTCCTGGTCATGGGGGTGGCGGCGCTGCTCCTGCGCCTGCGCCGGTCCCGTGGAGAGGAGCGCCAACAGCTGAAGTGGTTCGCTTTCGCGGCCGCCCTCTCCGTCGGCCTCCTCGTCGTCGCGATCCCCTTGTCCTCCGTCAGCGAGGCGCTCTCCAACGCTGCGTTCGGCGCGGCCTTCACCTTCGGGTTCGCCGTCGCCCTCCCGGGGGCGGCTGCCCTCGCGATCCTCCGGTACGGCCTGTACGAGATCGACGTCATCATCAACCGAACCCTCGTCTACGGAGCGCTGACCGCGCTGCTGGCGGGCGTGTACGTGGGTGGCGTGTTCGGGTTGGGGGCCGTCGCCCGGTCCGTTTCGGGCGGCAAGAACAACTCACTCGTCGTCGCCGTCTCCACGCTCGCCGTGGCCGCGCTCTTCCGGCCAGCCCGCCGCTGGGTCCAGGCCTTCATCGACCGGCGGTTCTACCGCCGGAAGTACGACGCCGCCCGCACGCTGGAGGCCTTCAGCGCCCGCCTTCGCCAGGAGGTCGACCTGAACGCGCTCCAGGGGCACCTGATATCGGTGGTGCACGAGACCATGCAGCCCGCCAGGGTGTCGCTGTGGTTACGCGCCCCGACCGGGACGGCGAGGCCGTGACCCCGCGGACGGCGGCCCGGCTGGCATGGGCGATCGCGCTCGCGTGCTTCGCCATGATCACCGCGATCCTCGTGCTTCTCTACCTGGACCGGGCTGCGATCGATTCGTCCTTGGCCGCCCAGAGCCTGCCATCCATCGTCTCGGCCCTGGTCCTCGCGGTGCTGGGAGCGCTCGTTGCCTCGCGCCGGCCTGGAAACCCGATCGGCTGGCTGCTGCTCGGGGCCGGGGCCGCCCTCGGCGTGGCCGCGCTGGCGCTGTTCGTCGCCATCCACGGCCTGCTGGCTGAAGCGACGGTTCACGGGTGGGTTCGGTGGCTCGCCTGGCTACAGAACCTGACTCCGCTTCTCTCCGCATTCCTGCTGATCTTCGTCTTCCTGCTCTTTCCCAACGGCAAGCTGCGCAGCCGGCGGTGGCGATGGGGTGCCTGGACGGTGGTCCTCGTCATCGTTATGCTCACGACCCTCTCCGCCCTGGACCCCTCGCCGCTCCGTCTCTCGCCGCGCCTCCCCCCTGTGCAGAGCCCCACGGCGATCCGGGCCATCCGCGGGTTCCAGAGTGGAACGAGCTCCCTCGGCCTCCTGTGGTTCACCCTCACCATCCCGCTGGCACTGGCAATCGCGTCGTTGGTCCTCCGCCTCCGCGGTGCCCGCGGTGAGGAGCGCCAGCAGCTCAAGTGGGTCGTGTACGCCATGAGCGCCTCCATGGTGCTCACCGCAGTGTCGGTCGTGGTTATCACCACCGAGCAGGTGACCGGTGCGTCACAGATCGTGGGCGGCGTGGGGCTGTTCATCGGGTTCAACCTCGGGATCGGCCTCGTGGTGCCGGGAGCGGTGGGGCTGGCCATCCTGAGGTACCGCCTGTACGACATCGACCGGATCATCAACCGGACGCTCGTGTACGGAGGACTCACCCTGCTCCTGGGAGGGTTGTACGCGGGCCTCGCCGTGGGGCTGGGTTCGATCGCCGGTTCCCAGAACTCGCTCGTCATCGCGGGGTCGACGCTGGTCGCCGCCGCCCTCTTCCGTCCGGCCCGGAGGCGCATCCAGGGATTCATCGACCGGCGGTTCTACCGTCGGAAGTACGACGCCATCCGCACGCTGGAGCGGTTCGGCACCCGGATGCGGGACGAGGTGGACCTCGACGAGTTACGCGGTCATCTGGTCGGGGTGGTGAAGGAGACCATGCAGCCGGCGCACGTGTCACTCTGGCTCCGAGGGCAGGCTGACGGCGAGACCGCGCTTCTGCCGCTCCCGTAACGGTTCCGGAACGCTGAGGGTGTAGAAGGAGCCCGGCGCCCGAGCGGGCGCGACACCAAGGAGGTGGGCATGGGAGGCACGGTTCTCTCCCGCGGATGACGGCAAGGAGCTCCGCTCGGCTGGCGTGGTCGGCGGCCGGCCTCACCGTCGCGCTGGACGTCCCCGCCGCCGTGCTGCTGGCCGAGAATGCGCCGGACATCGGGCAGGAGGACGTGTTCCTCGCGATGCTCGTGCTCCTGGCGGGGATCGCCTACGGCGCGGTGGGCGCCCTCGTCGCATCGAGGCAGCCCGGGAACCCGCTCGGCTGGCTGCTGTGCCTCATGGGCCTCGGGTTCGCCATCGAGGCGGTCTGCACCGGGTACGCAGCGCGGGGCCTGGCGCTGGCCCCGGGATCGCTTCCTGCGGCCCGGTGGGCCGCGTGGCTGGCCGGCTGGGTGCTGGTGGGGGCGGCGACGCCCATCTCGCTGCTGTTCCTGCTGTTCCCGAACGGCCGGCTCCTGTCCAGGCGGTGGTGGCCGGTGGTGGCGATCGCCGTCGCCGCGGGGATCGTCGCCATCATCGCCACCGTCCTCAATCCCAAGCCCATGTACGTTCCGTTCGCCGGCAGGGACCTCCACATCGCCAATCCCACCGGCGTCCACGGCTTCCGGCGCCATGCCGGCAGCCTGCTGGGCTTCGCCGGGCTGGGCGGATTGGGTGCCGCCTTCGCCGCGGTGGTCTCGCTCGCGCGGCGGTACCGCCGGTCCCGGGGCGAGGAGCGGCAGCAGATCAAGTGGCTTCGCTACGCGGCGATCGCGGCCGCGGTCCTGTTCGTGCTGGGGAACGCGCTTCAGTTCCTGTGGGGCGGCCCGCTCGGCAAGGTCATCTCTCGGGGCTTCCCGGCCATCGTGGCCCTCGGCATCCCGGCCGCGTTCGGGGTGGCCATCCTGAAGTACCGCCTCTACGACATCGAGCGCCTGGTCAACCGCACGCTGGTCTACCTGGTCCTCACCGCGCTCCTGGCGGGCGTGTATCTGGGGGCGGTGCTCGGGCTGGGTGCCGCGGCGCGCTCGGTGACCCGCCAGTCCGACAGCGCGGTGGTGGTGGCGGGCTCCACCCTGCTGGTGGCGGCGCTGTTCCGAGGGTTCCGCCGCCGCGTGCAGTCGTTCATCGACCGGCGCTTCTACCGCCGGAAGTACGACGCCATACGGACACTCCAGTCGTTCACCGCCCAGCTCCGCGACGAGGTGGATCTCGAGGCGCTGGCGGCGGATCTCGTGGCCGTGGTCCAGGACACCATGCAGCCGTCGCAGGCATCGCTGTGGCTGCGGAAGCCGGCGACCCCTCCGGCGAACGCACCCCTGAGTGCGCCCACGGCCGCACCGGGACCGGCGACCGCGGCGGCCGCCGGCTCGGGAGTCAGCCGATCCGGTTCCTGAGGACCCCGATCCCCGGCGCCTCCACCTCCACCACCGAGCCCGACGGCACCGGTCTCGCAAGCCGAACGCCACCTGCCCCCAGGACGTCTCCCGGGCAGACGTCGCGGTTCCACGACAGATGGGCCATCAACTCGGGGAACCCCCAGGGGACGTCCTGGATGGCGGACTGGGCGGGGACATCGGCGCCCACGCGCGCGGTCAGCACCACCGACTGGGGGTCGATCTCGTCGGCGGTGACGACGCAGGGACCGAGCGATGTCCATCCGTCGGTCTCCACCGACCCGGTCATCACGGTGTAGCCGAGGATCCTCGCGCCGGCCTCCTCCGGAGACAGGCCCCGGCCCGCCGAGCCGGCCACGCAGGCCAGCCACAGCTCGAACCCGGTGGCGCGGCCGGGGCCGGGGCCGGAAACCTCCTCGTCCGGGCCCGTGACACGGCGGGGGTCGCGTTCGGCGTAGCCGGGCATGCCGTACCAGGCCATGGGGTCGCGCTTGCCCCTGGCCGGCGTGGGAGGGCGGACCGTCCGGATCGAGGTGGGCAGCAGCGGGACCAGCAGGCGTGGCCCTCGGACGGCGAACTCGAGCGCGCCGTCCCGCTCCAGCGCCTCGCGGGCCGCGTCGAGCACGGTCCCCCGACTGGAGGAAACAAGGGCTTCCATGGTGGTGGGGAATACCGGATGCCCGACGGCGTCCGGCAGGTCCACGACCCTTCCCCCAGTCAGTGCCCCCAGCCGCCTGTGCCCCCGCTTGTCATAGCTGACGAGCTTCACAGGGACCGCGATGGTACCCCTGGCAAGGACCGTTTTCATGGAAGCGGCGAGGCTTTTCTGCGGCGCGGGTTGCTCACATGAAGGCGGTGCGACCGGTGATGGCCTGCGGCCGGCCGTTTCCCGCCGCGCCGCCGTGGCGCCGATCACGGGGCGGGTTCCACGAAGTCGTCACGGCGCGCCACGTCCGGGGAGCGGCTCCGGGTGACGGTCAGTGGCCGCCCGATCGCCGAACTGGTTCCCTTGCCCGGGCGGCCACGTTCCATCGGGTGGGACGATTTCATCCGCGGCAGCGAGGACTGGCGCGCGGACCCGGGATTGGCCAGTGAGCTTCGCGACCTCCTTCCCGAGACCACCGACGACGTCCCAATCCAGTGACGGGCCGGGGACGCCGGCCGGTCGAGCTGGCTCTCGCCAACACGTCGCTCTTCATCGCGGTGGAGCGCGACCGACCCCTGGCCGGAGCGCCGCCCGAACGCGTCGCCGTGTCGGTGATCACTGTGGGTGAGCTTCGGTTGGGAGTGCTGGCAGCGGCAGATGGGCCGACCCGAGCCCGACGTCTGGAGACGCTGTCTCGAGTGGAGGCTCTCGACCCCCTACCGATCGATGCGCCGGTCGCGCACGCGTGGGCCACCCTGCGCCTCGCCCTCCGTGACCAGGGCAAGCGCATGCCGATCAACGACTCGTGGATCGCGGCGACGGCGATCGCCCACCACATCCCGGTCGTCTCGCAGGACGACGACTACGACGACGTGCCGGGACTCCAGGTCATCCGGGTCTGATCGACCCTGCCAGGTCATCCTCCGTGGCCCTGCCTGGGCACCCGTGCGAACCCCCGTCTACGATACAGGGCAAGGCAATCGCGAAGGGAGCTCTCCATGGCTCAGCAGACGTTCCGGATCACCTACGCCACCATGACGGCCGACAACGAGGAACTGCACCAGCGCTACGACGAGGCCGTCGAGCGCGCCCGGGGCGACCTGGGCAAGGAGCACCCCTTCTTCGTGAATGGCGAGGAACGACACGGCGAGGGCTTCCACGAGGAGCGCTCGCCGATCGACTCCGAGATCGTGGTCGGGAAGTTCGCGCAGGGAACGAAGCAGGATGCCAAGGACGCCATCGCCGCGGCTCGCGCGTTCGCCCCGACCTGGGCCTCCACGCCGTGGCAGGAGCGGGTGGCCATCCTGCGCCGGGCCGCCGACCTCATCTCCGAGCGGGTGTTCGACATCGCCGCCCTCATGGCCATCGAGGTCGGCAAGAACCGCCTGGAGGCCATGGGCGACGTCCAGGAGTCGGCGGACCTCATCGCCTACTACTGCGACGCCATGGAGCGCAACGAGGGCTTCACCAAGCCCATGGGCCGGCTGTCGGAGGCGGAGACGAACATCGACGTGCTGCGGCCCTACGGGGTGTGGGCCGTGATCAGCCCGTTCAACTTCCCCCTCGCGCTGGCGGCGGGCCCCGTGGGCGGCGCCCTGGTCAGCGGGAACACCGTCGTGCTGAAGCCCTCCAACGCCGGCGCGTACATGGGCGTGAAGCTGTACGAGGCGCTGCGCGACGCCGGCGTCCCGGCGGGCGCGTTCCACATGATCACCGGGCGCGGCTCGCAGGTCGGCCAGGAGCTCCAGGACAACCCCGACGTCGACGGCCTCACGTTCACCGGCTCGTACGAGGTCGGGATGGGCATCTACCGGAACTTCCCGAAGGACTTCCCCAAGCCGGCCATCTGTGAGATGGGCGGGAAGAACCCCACGATCGTGAGCGCCAAGGCGGACCTGGACAAGGCCACCGACGGCGTCATGCGCTCGGCGTTCGGGTTCGGCGGGCAGAAGTGCTCGGCCACCTCGCGCGTGTACGTCCAGCGCGAGGTGTACGAACAGTTCGTGGACCTGCTGAAGCAGAAGGCGGAAGCGATCAAGGTCGGGGACCCGCTGAAGCGGGAGAACTGGCTGGGGCCGGTCATCAACGAGGACGCCGTCCAGACCTTCGAGGAGGCCGCCGAGGAAGCCCGCAAGAACGGCCGCATCGTCGCGGGCGGCGAACGGCTCACCGAGGGCGACCTGTCCCGCGGCAACTTCGTGAAGCCGACCGTGGCCGAGGTCCCGCTGGACAACTGGATCTGGAAGAAGGAGCTGTTCGTGCCCTTCGTGGCGGTGGGGCCGGTGGACTCGCTCGACGAGGCCTTCGAGCTGGCCAACGACACCGAGTACGGGCTGACCGCCGGGTTCTTCAGCGAGGACCGGGGCGAGGTCGACCAGTTCCTGGACAGGATCGAGGCCGGCGTGGTGTACGTGAACCGCCGGGCCGGCGCGACCACCGGCGCGTGGCCGGGCTACCAGCCCTTCGGCGGCTGGAAGGGCTCCGGCACCAGCGGCAAGGCCGGCGGCGGCGACTACTACCTGCTCCAGTACATGCGTGAGCAGAGCCGCACGGTCATCGAGGGCTAGCGTGCAGACTCGCGAGGTCGCCGCGGCGGCCGAGGACCTGGCCTCCGCGGCCGCGCCCCGGCTGGTCACCGACGTCCCCGGGCCCCGGGCTCGTGAGGTCATGGAACGCGACGGCAGGGTGACCTCTCCGTCGCTTCCCCGGGCCTACCCCCTGGTCCCCCGGCGGGGGGCCGGGTCGGTGCTCGAGGACGTCGACGGGAACCGGTTCCTCGACTTCAACGCCGGCATCGCCGTGTGCTCGACGGGGCACACCCACCCTCGCGTGGTCGAGGCGGTCCGCCGCCAGGCCGAGGAGCTGCTGCACTACTCCGGGACGGACTTCTACCTGCCGGTGTACTCGGAGGTGTGCGAGGAGCTCGACCGCATCACGCCGGTGGGAGGCCCGGCTCGTTCATTCCTCACGAACTCGGGGACCGAGGCGGTGGAGGCCGCCATCAAGCTCGCTCGGCACCACACCGGCCGGCAGTACGTCATCGGCTTCTTCGGTGCGTTCCACGGGCGGTCCTACGGCAGCGTGTCGCTGACGGCGTCGAAGTCCCTGTACCGGGCGACGTTCGGGCCCCTGCTCCCCGGAATCATCCACGCGCCGTTCGGCAACCAGTTCCGGCCGAACAAGCCGGACTCCCCGCAGGCGTTCGACGGCGACTTCATCGAGGAGGTCGTGTTCAAGCGGCTGGTGAAGCCGGACGAGGTGGCCGCCGTGGTGGTCGAGCCGATCCTCGGCGAGGGCGGGTATGTCCCGGCGCCGGATGGGTGGCTGGCGGCCCTCCGCGAGCTGTGCACCCGCCACGGGATCCTGCTCGTGGCCGACGAGGTCCAGAGCGGCATGGGCCGGACCGGCCGGATGTGGGCCATGGAGCGCTGGGGCGTCGAGCCGGACATCGTGCTGGCCGGAAAGGGCATCGCCAGCGGCCTCCCGCTCGGGGCCATGATCGCACGCGAGGACCTCATGACGTGGACCACCGGCATGCACGGCTCGACGTACGGTGGGAACCCGCTGTCGTGCGCGGCCGCGCTGGCCACGTTCGAGCTGATCGAGGGCGCGCTGGCGGCCAACGCCGAGAAGGTGGGTGGCCAGTTGCTGGACGGCCTCAGGGCGGTCGCCGCCCGGGTCGGCCTGATCGAGGACGTTCGCGGGCTCGGCCTCATGATCGGGATCGAGTTCCCCGACCACGACCTGGCCGACGCGGTGGAGAAGGCCTGCTTCCGGCGGGGCCTGCTGGTGCTGGGGGCCGGGGACAGCGCCGTGCGAATGTCGCCGCCGCTGGTGGTCCGGCCCGACCAGGCCGAGACCGCGCTCGGGATCTTCGAGGAAGCCTGCGCCGAGGTCGCCGCCACCCGGTGACCCCGGCCGAGTCGAAGGTCACGTCCATGCGCGAGGCCGTGCGCGAGCTGGTCCGCGACGGCGACTCGGTGGCCATCGAGGGGTTCACCCACCTGATCTGCTTCGCCGCGGGGCACGAGATCATCCGCCAGCGCAAGCGTGACCTGACCCTGTGCCGGATGACCCCGGACGTCGTCTACGACCAGATGATCGGCGCCGGCGTGGCACGCAAGCTGGTGTTCTCGTGGCTGGGGAACCCCGGCGTGGGGTCGCTCCACGCCATCCGCCGGCGGATCGAGGGCGGCGAGGGCGCCGAGGCCGGGGAGCGGCTGGAGATCGAGGAGTACAGCCATTTCGGCATGGTGTGCCGGTACGTGGCGGGGGCGTCCCGGCTGCCGTTCTTCCCCCTCCGAAGCTACGAGGGAAGCGACCTCCCCACGGCGAATCCCCGGATCGTTCCCATCGGGTCGCCGTACGACGCGTCCGACGTCGTCTACGCGGTGCCGCCGCTCAATCCGGACGTCACCATCGTCCATGCGCAGCGCGCCGACGCGGCCGGCGACGCGCAGATCTGGGGGCTGCTGGGGTGCCAGCGGGAGGCGGCGTTCGCGGCGGACCGGGTCATCGTGGTGTGCGAGGAGCTGGTCGATGAGTCTGTGGTCCGGGCCGACCCCAATCGCACCATCATCCCGGGCCTGATCGTGGACGCCGTGGTGGTGGAGCCGGGCGCCTGCCACCCGAGCTACGCGCAGGGCTACTACGACCGCGACAACCGCTTCTACCTGGACTGGGACGCCGTGGCCCGCGACCCCGAGACGCTGGAGCGCTGGCTGGCCGACTGGGTGCACGGAACCGAGGACCACGCCGGCTACCTCGAGAAGCTCGGCGCCGAACGCTGGACCGAGCTGACCGCCGTCGGCGAAGCCTGGTCCGGCCAGGTCAACTACGGCCGCTACGATTGAGGTGGTGACCACCCGGTCGGAGGCCGCCGTTCGGGGAGCTCGTCGCCGGTTCGACCGTTGGTCTGGCCGGTACGAGCAGGATCGTCGGTCCCGCTGGCTGGCCACGCTCCAGGACCCCGCCCTGGAAGCCCTGGAGCTCGGTACGGGGGACCGACTGCTCGACGTGGGGTGCGGAACCGGGAGGGCCGTCCGGCTGGCCGCTCCCGGGGTCGAATCCGCCGTGGGCCTGGATGTGTCGCGCGGGATGGTCGAGCGGGCCCGGTACCTGTCCGCGGACATCGACAACGTCCGTTTCGTGGAGGGCGAGGCTGGGGCGCTTCCGTTCGACGACGGCTCCGTGACAGCCGTGCTGTGCACGTCCTCGTTCCACCACTACCCGGACCCGGCCGCGGCGGCGCGCGAGATGGGCAGGGTGTTGACTCCTGGCGGCCGGCTCGTGATCGCCGACCCCTGCGCCGACCGCCCCATCGTGCGTGTCGCCGATCGGGTGCTGCGCCTGGTCGAGCCCGGACACGTGGGGATCTACCGGAGCGAACAGCTGGTGGGCTTCCTGACTGCGGCCGGCCTGCGCCCTTTGGCCCGGCGGTTCCTGTGGGAGCGAGCCTTCCAGTTCCTGAAGGCCGTCAGGTCCGAGCCTCCCGTCTGAGATCAGGCCAGCAGCCGAGAGCGGGCCCCGATCGCCTCGTACACACGCATCGCCCGACGGTCCAGCGTCAGCAATTCCTCTCCGGCCAGGCGAGCCGTCTCTCCCACCAGCGCGTCGTAGGACGCGCCTCCACTGATCCCATGCGCGGGCAGGCCCTCCAGGAACGTCGCGAGCGCGGCGGGTGGGAGCGCGAGCGGAGGATCGGGAAAGTGTCGCTCCAGGAACTGGATGACGTGACTCGGATGGGCCCGGTGCGGCGGTGGCAGTCGGGTGAGGACGGCGTACGTCTCCACGGCGACGTGCGACACGAGCCGGAGCCCGCCGGAAACGGCCGCGGCGGCGATGGCGTTGTGCTCATGCCACGAGGCAAAGGCCGCGACCAGGACGTTGGTATCTGCGGCGGTCACCGCCGTACGCGATCGAGCGTTTCCCGCACTTGCTCCACCGTGAGGGGAGGAATCGGCGCGTCGGGCTCCGCCATCAGGACCCCCCCGCGTTCCACGAGATGCATGGGAACCGAGACCGGTTCGAGCTCCAGGTGTCCGTCCCGAAGCGAGACCTCGACCTCTTTCCCTCCGGTGAGACCGAGTTCGTCTCTGAGCACCTTTGGGATGACCACCCGACCGGCCGCGTCGATGGTAGTTTTCATGGCACCATTCTGCCACACCGGCCACCACGCATTCCGGAACGCGGGTGCAAGGGGCCCCATCAACTCCGCTCAACCTTTCGGTCCGTTCACGCATCTTGTTGGATGGCGGGCGCGACGTCTGGGTGAGGAGGGCGTGATCGAGGAGGAGACGCAGCCCGGCACCGACACGCAGGGGACGAAGGCCCGGCCGTCCAGCAGGCTCGCGGAGCTGTACAAGCGCAATGCCCCCGATGCGCTGCGGCTCGCCTACGTGCTGACGGGCGACCGGGCGCTGGCCGAGGACTTTGTGCAGGAGGCGTTCGTGAAGCTGGCGGGGCGGTTCGTCGATCTCCGGAACCCGGCAGCCTTCCCCGCCTATCTTCGGAAGACCGTGGTGAACCTGGCACGGATGCACTGGCGGCGCCGGCGCATAGAGCGGGAACTGATGGAACGGCGGGCCAGAGAGCCCCGGCTCGAGGCCGGCCCCGCCGCCGATGCCGGCATGGGTGCCCGCGACGCGATGCGGCGGGCCCTCCTCGGGTTGCCGCCTCGGACGAGAGCGGCCCTGGCGCTTCGCTGTTACGAGGACCTTCAGGAGGCCCAGGTCGCGGAGATCCTGGGCTGCTCCGTGGGAACGGTGAAGTCGCTGGTGTCGCGGGGCGTCGCTGCGCTGCGCGGGACCGTGGACCGGGATGGTGGAGGCGAGAGCACCGATGGATGAGGACATCAGGGACTTCTTCCAGTCGATGGCGGACGAGCTCCGGGCCTCGCCCGCCACTCCGTCCGACATCCTTCTTCGCCGGGTTCGACGACGACGCTTGCGGACGGTGGCTGTGGCCTTTCTTGGAGTGGCGATCCTCGCGGGCGGCGCACTCGGAGGCATTCGCGCGTTCGGCGGAGTACACCGATCGACGCCAGCTCAGAAGGGGTGTTCGCAGGGCTGGACCGAACTCCATAACCCGGCGGCCAGCCTGAACGGGTACCTCGGCGCCATTGCCGGGACCTCGCCGGAGGACCTGTGGGCGGTCGGTTCCGTCATCGGCCATCCGAGCTATCCTCTCAGCGAGCACTGGGATCGAGACCGATGGAGTCCCGTATCGAGCCCCCGTCTGCCGGGTGCCGGGCTCGCCAGTGTGGCAGTCGTCTCCGGCACGGACGTGTGGGCGGTGGGAGACGACTACGGGGGGAAGTCGTCCCGGACGCTCGTCGAGCATTGGGACGGCGCCAAGTGGTCGGTGGTGCCAAGCCCGAACCTCGTGAGCCCAACGTGGAAAGACAACTGGCTGAGCGCGGTGGCCGCCAGCTCGGCGAGCGATGTCTGGGCCGTGGGCACCACCACAGACGGAGGGCAGGAGTACCGGCCGCTCATCGAACACTGGAACGGCACCGCCTGGACGCTCAGTCCGGTGCCCGACGGCGGGTCGGCCCCCAGCTCGCTCTCGGGCGTGGACGTCGTTGCCCCGGACGACGTGTGGGCGGTAGGACAGCGGGCGGTGGGACAAGCTCGTTTCGGTTTCACCCAGTTCCCCCTGGTCATGCACTGGGACGGCTCGGCGTGGACGGTGGCGTCCGCACCCGAAGCCGACGGGCACTCGGGCGGGCTCTCGGGAGTTGACGGCCTGTCCGCGAAGGACGTGTGGGCCGTGGGGAGCGCGTTCGACCAGTCGAGGGATCGTGTGATCCCGAACATCCTTCACTGGGATGGCTCGTCGTGGACTCTGGTCACGGATCTGCCATCCGCCCTTCCCTACGGCCTCGAGGCTATCGACGCGGTGGGGCCCAACGACGTGTGGGCTGCCGACAAGGGAGTCTCGTACGCCTACGCTCTGCACTGGGACGGCCGCACATGGTCACTCATCGCACCGCCGAGCGGCCCCATCAAGGGCGGCCGGCTCGCCGGAATCGTTGCGTTTCCATCGGGGCAGGCCGTCGCCGTGGGCAGCAGATCGGTGGAGTCGGGGATGAGTCCCGTGGCGGTCCAGCTGTGCAGCTCCGCCGCCTCGGGGCGGCCGGGTTGACCTCCGGCTCCCGATATCCTTGGCGCTGTGCCGGAATCGGATCGTCCCTACACGCCGAACGAGATGATGATCGTCGCGTCCGCGCGGCTGCTGGTTGGCGAGCGGGTGTGTTTCGTGGGCGTGGGGCCGCCGAACATCGCGGTGAATCTGGCCAAGCGCACGGTCAGCCCGGAGCTGGAGATGGTGTACGAGTCTGGAGTGTTCGGGGCGAATCCGGCGCGGCTTCCATTGTCGATCGGCGATCCCACGCTGGTGACGGGCGCCACCATGGTCACCAACATGTTCGACCTGTTCGCGTACTACCTCCAGGCCGGGCTGGTGGACGTGGGGTTTCTGGGGGCGTCGCAAATCGACCGGTTCGGCAACATCAACACCACCGTGATCGGGGAGTACGGGCGGCCGAAGGTCCGGCTTCCCGGCTCGGGCGGGGCGTGCGAGATCGCCATCAACGCCCGGAAGGTGTTCGTGATCATGCCGCAGTCGAAACGGTCGTTCGTGGACCGCATCGACTTCACCACCAGCCCGGGGCACCTGGCCGGCGCACGACCGGCCCACTGGGGCGCGGGCCCATCCACCGTGGTCACGCAGCTCGGCGTGTATGGGTTCGACGAGGCGACCGGCGAGATGGAGCTGCGCAACCTGCACCCCGGCGTCACCGTCGACCAGGTCCGAGAGGCAACCGCTTGGGAGCTTCGAGTGGCGGCTGACCTCGCCGATACGCCGGCACCGACCGACGAGGAGCTCCGCCTGATCCGCGAAGAGCTCGACCCCGAGGGGGCCTACTCGCGATGAGCCACGGAGCCCTTCCCGGTAGCTGGGATTTCCCTGGAGGCGGGATGGCGGAGCTGAAGGCACACCTCGAAGCTGACGGCTTCCGCATCGACGGGTTTACGGTCCTCGTTCCCGTCCAGGTATGGGACTGGCTGCCCTCTGGGGAACCCTTCTACTTCCGGGAGCGGTACGGCGAGGTCAGCTTCGAGGTCTACGACGATGGCGACCTCCAGGAACTCCTCGGCAATCGGGACGTCGCCCGACGGGATGCAGAGGTTCAGTCCAGCGAGGGGATCAGAGCACCGAGCCCGTCGCCGGCCGAGACCGAGGCCCTGATCCTGGAATTCCTCGGGCGATACCGGGAAGAGCGATGAGCCACGTCTTCCCGCGGGTGCTGGCCCGGTCGCTGCCCACGGCGGTGCGGGCCGAGGGTGTCTGGATCGAGGACGTCGACGGGAAGCGGTATTTGGACGGAGCGGGCGGCGCCATCGTGGTCAACGTCGGGCACGGCGACGCCGAGATCGCGCGGGCCATGGCGGAGCAGGCGGCTCGGGTCGGCTACGTCCACGGGACGGCCTTCACCACCGAGGCGCTGGAGTCCTACGCCGACGAGCTGGCGCCGCTGCTGCCCATGGACGAACCCCGGATCTACCCGGTCTCCGGGGGCAGCGAGGCCGTGGAGACCGCGCTGAAGCTGGCCCGGGCCTATCACCTGGCCCGGGGCGAACCGTCGCGGCACCGGATCATCGCGCGGTGGGGGAGCTACCACGGGAACTCCCGGGGGGCGCTCGACGCCTCCGGCCGCGGGCCGCTTCGGGCCCCGTACCTGCCGTGGCTGGGGCAGGCCCTCCACGTGCCCCCCGTCTACGAGTACCGGTGCCCGTGGCCGCGGCATCCCGAGGGCTGCGGCCGGCAGCACGCCCAGGCCTTGGAGCGGGCCATCATCGAGGCTGGCGCCGGCACCGTGGCGGCCTTCATCGCCGAGCCGGTGGCCGGGGCGACCCTGGGCGCCGCCGTGCCGCCCGACGACTACTGGCCCGAGGTGGCCGAGGTGTGCCGCCGGCACGGCGTCCTGCTGATCGCCGACGAGGTGATGACCGGGTTCGGGCGGACCGGAACCTGGTTCGGATGCGACCACTGGGCGGTCCGGCCCGACATCCTGGTCGCCGGGAAGGGAGCGTCCAGCGGCTACTGGCCGCTGGGCCTGTGCGTGGCGAGCGGCGAGGTCTTCGACACGGTGAAGGCGGGCGGGTTCGTCCACGGCTTCACCTACTCGCACCACGCGGTCGGCGCGGCGGTGGGGCGAGCGGTCCTGGCCAGGCTCAAGGCGGACGACCTGGTCGAGCGGTGCCGAGCCCAGGGTGAGCTGCTTCGAAAGGAGCTGGCGGACGCACTGGCCGACCATCCCATGGTCGGAGACGTCCGGGGCCTGGGCCTCATGGTCGGCGTCGAGCTGGTCCAGGACCGGGACTCGAAGCAGGCGCATCCCCGGTCCGAGCAGGTCACCGAACGCGTCGTGGCGGGGGCGCGGGAGCGCGGGCTGTTGCTGTACTCGAGCACGGGGTGCGCCGACGGCACGAACGGGGACCTGGTCATGCTGGGCCCGCCGTTCACCATCTCCGACCAGGAGCGCGGCCTGTTGGTGGAACGAACGGCCGCCGCGGTCGCCGCCGGCACGAAGCGCCGGTGAGCGACGCCGTCGCGCTGGCCCTGGCCCCGGAAGCCCGCGGGTACGACCACGGTCCCCAGCATCCGCTGCGGCCGGCCCGCGTCCTGCTGACCTGGGACCTCATCCGGGCCTACGGGATCACCGAGCACCAGAACGTCCGCGAGGTGGAGTGCCCGGTGGCCACCGACGACCAGATCGCGCTGGTCCACACCGCCGAGTTCATCGATGCCACCAGGCGGGCCGGGCACGGCGAACGGGGCGACTGGTCGCAGTACGGCTACGGTCCCGGCGACAACCCCATCTTCCGGAACATGCACGAGGCCGCGGCCGCGGTGGTGGGAGCCTCCGTCCAGGCGGCCGACGAGGTGCTGAGCGGCCGGGCGGAGCACGCCTTCAACGCGGCCGGGGGCCTGCACCACGCCATGCCCGCCCGGGCATCGGGGTTCTGCGTGTACGACGACCCTGCCGTGGCCATCCGCTGGCTCCTCGAGCAGGGCGCCGAGCGGGTGGCCTACGTCGACGTGGACGTGCACCACGGCGACGGGCCCCAGGCCATCTTCTGGAACGATCCGCGCGTCCTGACCATCTCCCTCCACGAGTCCGGGCGGTACCTGTTCCCGGGGACGGGCTTCGAGGACGAGCGGGGGGGCGGCGAGGCGGAGGGCACCAAGGTGAACGTTCCCCTGGCGCCGATGACGGGCGACGAGAGCTGGTTGGACGCCTTCCGCCAGAACGTCCCCGAACGGGTGCGAGCCTTCCGCCCGGACGTCCTGGTCACGCAGCTCGGCTGCGACACCCACCGGACCGACCCGCTGGCGCACCTCCAGCTGACCACGGCCGCGTACCGGGAGGCGGCCCGGATGCTGCACGAGCTGGCGCACGACGCCGCGGCCGGCCGGTGGGTGGCCACCGGGGGCGGCGGCTACCAGTGGGCCCGGGTGGTGCCCCGAGCCTGGACCATCTACTTCGCGGAGATGGCCGGAGTCGAGCTGCCGGAGGCGATCCCGGAGGCCTGGCTGGCCAGGGCCGAGGAAGAGTCAGGCGAGAAGCTCCCCCGCGAGCTGATGGATCCCCCGTCGTCGGCGGCCGAGCGGTACCAGTGGTGAAGGCGGGCCGAGGGCTCAGCCGGTCTGGATGAGCGTGGCCGGGACCTTCTTCCCGGCGGTGAAGCCACGGTCGCCCACCGAGTCGAAGTGCGCCACCAGCTTGCCGGTGACGGCTCCGGTGGAGATGGTCCGGTTCAGCGTCTTGCTGCACGCCACCGACGTCGTGGTTCCGGAGAATGCCACCCCCCCCGTGAGATAGGGCTTGCCCACCGATCCGTTCAGGGCGGCGGACGTCAGGTCCGCGCTGGGGGAGAGGGCCTTCTTGGGGGCCCCGGACACCTTGATGAGATGGGAGATGGTGGCCGGCGCGGTCGCCGTCGGGCTCTGGACGTAGCTCAGGAACTCGGAGACCGTCGCGCCGCCGGTGGGGACGGGGGTCCGGGTCGCGTTCAGGAACATGTGGCGCTTCGAGTTCGACGCGCTGAGGGTGGTCCCGGGCGTGCACGGCGAGCTGGTCTGGCCGCAGCCGGGCGTCGCAACGCGTTTGGTCAGCGTGGCCGGCAGGGCCGACTCCTTGACCGTGTGGAAGAACGCGGTGTCGGCCACCAGCTTGAACGCGCCCTTCAGCGTGCCGGTCCGGGTCTTGGTGGTGTCGCAGGCGTCCCGAGCCACCTGGATGTCCCCGAGCTTCTTCAGGGCCATGGCGATCGCGCCCTGCTTGGCCATGCCCGTGCCCGTGTCGACCGATGCGCCGGCGAGCCCGGCGGCCACGTCGAGCGCGCCGGCGGGCAGGGAGAACGAGTACGAGTGGGTCTGGGTCGGATGGCGTGCCGTCGTCCCCGTGATGGAGAAGGTGACGGTGAGCGAGGCCGTCTTCGCGCCGTCGGTCTCGGTCACGAACAGGCTCATGCCGTACCCGTGCACCGACACGGGGCTGGTGGAGATGGAGAAGGTGGTGGTGGTCTTCGCGGCGGAGGCCACCGCCTGGACGGACGGCACGGCCAGGGGAACGACCACTAGCAGCACCGCGGCGGCGGGCGCCATGCCCACGCCGCTCCGGAACCGACCCATGAGACCAAGGAAGCGCTCCAAACCGCCCATCTTGTACCGGATTGCCCCCTCCTCGCGCAACGCCGCGCTCAGGAACCGGGCCGCGCAGCGGGGCGAGCGGACATGCTCGCCGCCCGCCGGACGCCCCACCGGTACAGGGTCGGGGTGGCCACCCGGAACAGCTGGAGGGGTCCCATCCAGCGGGGGACCGACATCTCGGGGGCGATCCCCTTCTGCACCACCGTCAGGATGGCCCGGGCCACGCGTTCCGGCTTCATCACCAGCCGGGGATCCAGGTCGTGGTGCGGGAATCCCTCTGTCTCCACGAACCCCGGGTTGAGGGCGGTGACCAGGACGCCCTGCGGTTCCATCTCGTAGTACAGGGCCTCGGAGAACGCGACCACCGCGTGCTTGGCCGCCGCGTAGACCGAGGCGCCGGGGGTGGCGAACCGCCCGGCCAGCGAGGCCACGTTCACCACGTGGCCGCTCCCGCGCTCCAGCATCAGCGGGAGCAGGATCCGGGTGCAGTACAGCACGCTCAGGTAGTCGACCTTCGTGATCTCCTCGATCCGCTTGAGCGAGAGGTCCATGAACGCGCCGCCGCCGGGGATGCCGGCGTTGTTCACCAGCACGTCCAGGCGCCCGAGCTCCTCGGTGATCCGGCCGCGCAGCCGTTCGACGTCCGCGCGCTTGGAGACGTCGCAGGCGACGGGGACCGCCCGCCGTCCTCGCTCCGCCATCTGGGCGGCCAGCTGGCCCAGGACCTCCTCGCGCCTTGCCACCAGCACCACCGAGGCGCCCGCTCCGGCCAGTTCCCACGCCGTGGCCCGGCCGATCCCGGCCGAGGCACCCGTGACCACAGCGACCGCTCCGCGAAGCTCCATCACTACTGCCCCATGAGGTTCGACACGGTCTGGCCGCCGTCCACGACCAGCACCGATCCGGTGATCCAGGAGGCCAGCGGCGAGCACAGGAACAACGCGGCGTTCGCCACGTCCTCCGGCCGTCCCCACCGGCCCAGCGGGATGGAGGACAGGACCTGCCGGTCCCAGGCCTCGTTCTGCCGCCCCACCACGTTCATGTCCGTCTCGATCCACCCCGGCGCCAGCGCATTGACCCGGATCCCGGCCGACGCCCACTCCAGGGCCAGGGTCTTGGTCAGGTTGACCAGGGCCGCCTTGGCCGTGCCGTAGTACGACAGGCCCGGATTGGCGATGAACGCCGCCACCGACGCCACGTTCAGCACGCACCCGGACCTCCGCGCCAGCAGCACCGGCGCGGCGGCCCGGGTCACGTGGAACGCCGACAGGAAGTTGATGCGGAAGTACTTCTCGAACCCCTCGGGCCGGATGCTCTCGAGCGCCGACATGAACGGCGCCGCCCCCGCGTTGTTCACCAGGATGTCGAAACCGCCGAACGCCTCGACCGCCCGATCCACGAGGTTCTGGACGGCGTCGGGGTCCGACACGTCCGTCGGCACGGCCAGGGCCCGGCGGCCCGTGGCCTCGACCTCCTTGGCCGTGCGTTCCAGGTCGTCCTGCCCCCGCGCGGCCAGGGCGACGTCCGCGCCCGCCTCGGCGAAGGCCAGGGCGATCTGGCGTCCGATGCCCTTGCTCCCGCCGGTGATCACGGCCACCCGCCCCTCGAGCGACAGCTCGGTCATTCGCTTCCTCCTCGTCGACCAGCAGCCGGCCTTCGGCGTGAAGGCGCCTGATAAGGTCGGGCCATGGCCGCAATCGAACCACACCCGGCCCGGAGGCCGAAAACCGACCCCCGGTGGGAGCCCGGAGACTACCCGCGGGAAGAGCTTCGCCGCGCGGTCATCCGGGGCGGCATGGCGGGTGTGGTCAGCCATCCCATGGACAACGTCCTTTGGAAGATCGGGCTGCTGTGCGACGGCGACCCGGTGGCGCAGTTCGGGCTGAGCGGCCTGACCGGTGTCACCCGGGCCGAGGTCCTGGCCATGGTGGGGCGGGCCTCCGGCTTCGAGCCGGACCCGAACGTGCGGTGGGGACCGGTGCGGGTCGACCCGGAGCCCGTGCTCCTGGCGTGTGAGGCGGTGGGTGACCGGCTGGCCCTGGCCTGCCGGCGGCGCGAGCGGGTCGTCCTGGCCACCGGGCACCCCACGGGGCTGATCCAGCTGTACGCGGACGTGGGCCGCGAGCTGGCCGAGCGCGGCGTCACCCTGCTGCGGCCGGCGGACGGCGCCTCCTGGTCGGAAGGGGGCCGCCACCGCGAGATTCGCTACTTCCAGGGCGTCGCCGTGCTGACCGACCGGGCCTCGGCGCTGCACACGCACAGCCCCTCGCCGATGCAGGTGGTGCTGGCCGCGGAGCGCCCCGACCTGGTGTTCGCCGACCACGGCTGGGCCGGGGCCGCCATCGAGGCCGGGATCGACACCATCTCGATCGCCGACGTGAACGATCCCGCCCTCATCGTGGCCAAAGAGCTGGGGCGAACACAGGCCGTTGTGGTGATGGACGACAACGTCCGTCCGGACGCCTACTGGCCGTGCTTCCAGGCCATCGTCGGCCGCCTGCCCTGATCCCGGGTCGGCGGGAGCCCTTGCGCCGCAAGTAGAATCCCCTGAAGGCGAAGTCCTTTCGCGAGAAGTCGCTGCGACGAGGTGTGCGTGAGCTGATGGGTGTTTCGATGATGACCGTGGACCGGCTGACCGAGCAGGAGCGCCTGCGAGCCGTCCGGACCGACTCGACCAGCATGTCCCGCCCGAGCGGCGGGGGTCGATGTCCGGACGCCACCTTCGTATCGACCACCTAGCCAGCACGCACCCCGCGCAACGGCGCCTCCCGAGAGGGAGCCGGTCGAGCGTGCGGAGGCGGAGTGGACGAACACACGGCGATCGCCGAACGGGCCGCGGCCGAGCACCACACCGTGGCCCTCATCGGTGGGCTGGACACCGGGAAGACCACCCTGGCCGCCATGATGATCCGGGCGGCCCTGGCGGCCGGGCGAACCGCGGCGTACCTCGACGCCGACCTGGGCCAGAAGTCCGCCGGGCCCCCGACCACGATCGGCATGAAGGTGATCCGCTCGGAGGAGGACCTCGAGGCCGACCGGCTGGCTCAAGCCGATGCGTGCTATTTCGTGGGGGCCACGTCGCCGCAGGGGAACCTGCTGCCCGTGGTCACGGGGGTGGCCCGGCTGCTGACCCTGGCCCGGGAGAGCCTGCAAGCCGAGTTCGTGGTGGTGGACACCAGCGGGCTGGTCTCGGGCGTATACGGCCAGCTCCTGAAGTACCACAAGCTGGAGCTGGTGCGGCCCGACCTGGTGGTCGGCCTCCAGCGTGGGGAGGAGCTCGATCCACTGCTCGGGATCGTCCGACGGTTCTTCAGCACGCAGGTCGTGACGCGCGGCGTCCATCCCGGCGTGGTGCCCACGTCGGTCGAGCAGCGGGCGGCCAACCGTGAGCACGCCATGCGCCGCTACTTCGGCGACTCGCCCTCCCGGTGGCGGGTCAAGCCGACGGTGTTCATGCCGACGCTCCCGGCGTTCTTCGACCTCACCCAGCTGGACCGGCTGGTGGTGGGCCTGGCCGACGGCGAGGGCGGCTACCTGGGGATCGGCTACCTGGAGCACTCCGGCGAGGAGGGCATCCTTCGCCTGATCTCGCCGGTGGCGGACGCGCCCAAGGCGCTTCGGCTGGGGTCGGTTCGCCTGGACGAGGAGTACCGGGCCAAGCGGGTCGACCTGCGAAACCTGTTCGGGACCGACTGACCGACTACGCCGGTCCGGCGGCGGTGGTGATGGCCACGGTGACGTCCGTGCGGCCCGGGCACTCCACCAGCAGCGAGACCGTTCCGGTGGCGTTCTTCCCCGAGAAGTCCAGGCGGGCGGAACCGCTGCTCTGCTGCGGGGTCGCCACCAGATATCCGGCCCCCGACAGGGCTCGCTGGTAGGCGTCGAGGGCCGGGCCCAGGTCGGAGTCGATCGCGGCGATGATCTCGGTGGTGGGTGCCTTCCGCTCGACGCCGATGATCGCGAGTCCGGCCGGCGTGGGAAACGCCTTCGCCGCGTCGGGCACGGTGGCCAGGGTGGGCGGCGCGGGGCCGCACCCTCCCCCCGAGCCGTTGCCTGAGCAGGCCGGCACCACCAGCCCGAGGGCCACCACCAGCACCAGTGCGAGCTTCACGGTTCCCTTCGCTCGACGACCTCCGCGGCCCTCCCGGCAGCGGCGGGCAGCGGCGGCCGAGTGTACGGCACGGCCCCGGAATGCGGGGGCGGCCAGCAGGGGCCGCTTCCCGGTATCCTCAGTGCGTGCCGTCCCTCGTCAAGAAGCGTCGCAAGAAGATGCGCAAGAAGAAGCACAAGAAGCTTCTGAAGAAGACCCGTTGGCAGCGCCGCCAGCAGGGTCGGTAGTCGCGCACCCCCCGGCACTTCCCCTTCTGCCATAGTCCTGGGTCGTGACGCGGCCGATCGTGTTCCTGTCCGACTACGGGCTTCAGGACGAGTACGTCGGCGTCTGCCACGGGGTGATCGCCCGGATCGCTCCCGAGGCCCGGGTGATCGACCTGTCCCACGCCATCCCTGCCCACGATGTCCTCCGGGGAGCGGTGATCCTGGCCGGTTCCTCCCGGTTCATGCCCGAGCGGGCGGTGTTCCTGGCGGTGGTCGATCCGGGAGTCGGCACGCAGCGGCGCTCCGTGGCCATCGAGACGTCCTCCGGCGCCACGCTGGTCGGCCCCGACAACGGCGTGCTGTCGATGGCGTGGGACGAGCAGGGCGGGGCCGTCCGAGCCGTCGAGATCACCTCGTCACGGGTCCTGCTGGACCCGGTATCGGACACCTTTCACGGTCGGGACGTGTTCGCCCCGGCGGCGGCCCACCTGGCCGCGGGCCTCGGCCTGGAGGACCTGGGGCCGGCCGTTCCCCTGGACGTCCTGGTCCGTGTCCTGTTCCCTGCTCCGACCGCCGGCCCCGACGGCCTGCACTGCGTGGTCCTGTCCGCGGACCGCTTCGGGAACCTCCAGCTGGCGGCCCGGCCCGCCGATCTCGAGCCGGCCGGTCTGGCCGAGGTATCGAGGCTCCAGGTGACGGCGGGCGACTACATCCTGGAGGTCCCGCGAGCCCGTACGTTCGCGGACCTTTCCCAGGCGCACGCGGGCATCACCGTGGACTCGGCCGGGTTCCTGGCCCTCGTGGTGAACGGCGGGAGCGCCGCCCAGTCCTTCGGGGTCGGGCCCGGGGACGACGTCCTGCTGGCCCGGCCGGGCTAGCCTCGGCGGAGGGGAGGGGAGATGCTGAAGGGCGAGCGGGTCATCCTGCGTCCGATCGAGAAGGAGGACGCCGCCCGGCTGTGGGAGCTGCTCCAGACCGTCGAGGTGAAGACTCGAGCGGAGGACCGTCCCCCAGTGCCGCGTTCCCGTTCCGAGGAGGAAGCGGAGTTGGAGCGCGACCCCGGCCCGGGCGCTGGAGAGAGTGCGTGGTTCGCCGTGGAGGCTGAGGGGGAGGTCGTCGGCATGTGCGGCCTCCATCACATCGACCACTACAACGGTGTCTGCGACCTCGGCGTCAAGCTCGGCCAGGAGTACTGGGGCCGCGGGTACGGCCAGGACGCCATTCGCACGATCGTCGAGTACGCCTTCCGTCACATGAACATGCGCAAGGTCGGCCTGGGAGTCCTGGCCGACGACGCCCGGGCCGTGGGCGCTTACCGGAAGGTGGGTTTCGTCGAGGAGGGCCGGCTCCGCCAGCAGAACTGGCACGACGGGGCGTACCGGGACACCCTTCGCATGGCCATCCTGCGGGACGAGTGGCCCTCCGCCGGGAGCCAGCCCGTCCGGTAGGCTCTTGGGCGTGGGCCAGCGAATCCTGATCACCGGCATCTCCCGGTTCCTGGGCGGCAAGCTCGCCCAGCGCCTGGAGAAGGACCCCGACGTGGAGTACCTGGTCGGGGTGGACCTGGACGAGCCGGAGGTGGACCTCGACCGTACGGAGTTCGTCCGGGCCGACATTCGCAACCCACTCACCGTGAAGGTCCTCCAGACCACGGAGGTGGACACGGTGGTGCACCTGAACGTCGTGACCACGCCCACCCGCGTCGGCGGCCGGACCGCGATGAAGGAGATGAACGTCATCGGCTCGATGCAGCTCCTGGCGGCGTGCCAAAAGGCCGAGACGGTCCGCAAGTTCGTCATGAAGTCCACCACGGCGGTGTACGGGGCCGACCCCCGCGACCCGGCGGTGTTCACCGAGGCCATGTCCTCGCGCTCGGTCCCCCGGCACGGCTACGCGAAGGACTCCATCGAGATCGAGCGGTACGCGCGGGACTTCGGCCGCCGGCGGGGCGACGTGGACGTGACGCTCCTCCGCTTCGCCAACTTCATCGGGCCGGACATCGAGACCACGCTCACCCGCTACTTCACGCTGCCGATCATCCCGACGGCCCTGGGCTACGATCCGCGTCTCCAGCTGCTCCACGAGGACGACGCGCTGGAGGTGCTGTACCGATCGGTCCGGGAGGACCATCCGGGCATCTTCAACGTGGCCGCGGACGGCGTGGTGTACCTGTCCCAGGCCGTCCGGCTGGTGGGCCGGCCGTGGGTTCCCGTGCTGTTCCAGCTGGCGGAGCCGGTGGCGAACCTGCTCCGGCGGACCGGCCGGGTCGACTTCCCCACCGACCAGCTGCCCTTCCTTGTGTACGGACGCGTGGTGGACACACGACGGCTGAAGTCGGAGTTCGGGTTCACGCCCGCGTTCACCACCCGCCAGGCCCTGGAGGACTTCGTGGCGGCGCGGCGGGTCCGCCAGGTCGTCTCGCCGGCCCGGGTGGAGCAGTGGGAGCGAGAGGTGTACGACTTCCTGCGCCGCAAGGGCCAGGAGCGGTTCGAGCGATCGAGGGCGTGAGGCCATGGCAGAGGTGATCTCGCTTCGGGATGCGCGCCGGGGGGCGGAGCCGGAGCGGTGCCAGGCCCTCACCGCCAGCGGGAACCGGTGCCGGAACCGCGCGGTGGGCGAGACGGGGTTCTGCCGGGTCCACCTGCCGCAGCGGCACGAGCGCATCGGCCCGTTCGAGGCGACCACGGTCCAGTCCACGCTGGAGTTCCTTCGCCGCCGCCTGACCGGCGACTACGAGGTCGACGAGTACGGGTTCGACCAGGAGCTCACCGAGCGGGTCCTGGCGCCGTTGATGCGCCCGCTGGACCGGCAGTACTGGAGGATCGACTGGCGAGGGCTGGAGAACATCCCCGACCAGGGCGCGGCGCTGCTTGTGGCGAACCACTCGGGCACGGTGCCGGTCGACTCGGTGGTCATGAAGTTCGGCGTGTACGAGCACCACCCGATGCACCGGCACGTGCGGCTCTTGGCGGCCGACCTGGCGTTTCGCATGCCGTTCGTGGGCCCGCTGGCCCGCAAGATGGGCAACACGCTGGCCAGCCCTGAGGACTCCCTGCGCCTGCTGGAGGACGGCGAGCTGGTGGGGGTGTTCCCGGAGGGATACAAGGGCGTGGGCAAGGGGTTCCGGGAGCGGTACCGGCTCCAGCGGTTCGGGCGGGGCGGGTTCATCGAGCTGGCCTTGAAGGCCCGGGTGCCGCTGATCCCCGTGGCCATCGTGGGGGCCGAGGAGATCTATCCCATGATCGGGAACGCGAAGCTGATCGCGCGCCTGGGCGGGTTCCCGTACTTCCCGATCACGCCGCTGTTCCCGTGGTTCGGCCCTCTGGGGGCGATCCCGCTACCGTCGAAGTGGATCGTGGAGTTCGGGGAGCCGATCCACACCGAGGACTATGACGAGGACGCCTGGCAGGACGCCATGCTGGTGTTCGAGCTCACGGATCGAATCCGCGACCACATCCAGCAGATGCTGTACCGGAACCTGATGTCGCGCCGGAGCGCTTTCTTCTGATCTAGCGTGACCGCCTCGCCGGGTGACGTCCGTGAAGAACGCAGGGTGGTGACGGCCATGTTCGCCGACCTGGTCGGGTCCACCGCACTGGGTGAGCGCCTGGATCCCGAGGACCTGAAGCTGATCGTGTCCGATGCCGTCGCCCGCATGGTGACGTCCGTCGAGGCGTTCGGCGGCATCGTCAAGGACCTCGCCGGCGACGGGGTCCTCGCACTCTTCGGCGCACCCGTGGCGCACGAGGACGACCCCGAGCGAGCGATCCGGGCCGGGCTCCGAATCGTGAGCGAGATCGGGGACTTCGCTCGCGAGGTCGACCGCGGCTGGGGCATCGAGAGCTTCGGCGTGCGCGTCGGCATCGACACGGGCCCGGTCGTGGTGGGCGCGATCGGGGCCGGCGACCGGGTCGAGTATGGGGCCCTCGGGGACGTGGTCAACACCGCCGCCCGGCTCCAGTCCCACGCCGCGCCGGGCACCGTGCTCGTGGGCGAGGAGACCCATCGGCTGGCCAAGCCGATGTTCGGGTGGGATGCGCCCGTCTCCCTGGACCTGAAAGGAAAGGCACAGCGGGTGACAGCACGAACCGTCGTGGCCGCGCTTGGACCCGGGCCGGCCACGCGGACGCGGGGCCTCGAGGGCGTGCATGTGCGGATGATCGGGCGCGAGCGTGAGCTCGAGACCGGACGCCGGGCGCTCGACGCCGTCCGAGAGGGCAGCGGCGGGATCCTGTATCTCGTGGGCGAGCCGGGGATCGGCAAGACGCGACTGCTCGGCGAGCTCCGCTCCACCTTCGACTCGGCCGCCGCGCCGGAGGGGCGGCCGTTGTGGATCGAGGGGCGGTGCGTGTCCTACGGCGAGTCGCTGCCGTACTGGCCGTTCCGTGACCTGCTCCGAACGTGGCTCGGCGCGGCGATCGACGAGCCCGAGCTGCGGCTGCGCGTCGCGCTGCGGCGAAACGTCGAGCGGCTGTTCGGCGGCCGCTCCGGAGAGATCGAGCCCTACCTCGGGCAGCTCCTAGGGCTCAGGCTCGAGCCGGGGGCCGCCGCCCGCCTGGCGGAGCTCTCGCCCGAGGCCCTGCAGTACCGGACCTTCGAGGTCGTTCGGACCCTGCTCGGCCGCCTGGCCGAGGACGGCCCGGTCGTCGTGGCACTGGAGGATCTGCACTGGGCCGACGCGACCTCGCTGCAGCTGCTCGAGCGGCTGCTCGCCGACACCGAGACGGCGGCCCTGCTCCTGGTGCTCACGATGCGCCCCGAGCGCGACCACGCGTCCTGGCGCGTGAAGGAGGTCGCCGCCCGCGATCTCCCGCACCGGGCCAGCGAGATCTCGCTCGAGGCACTCTCCGGGGACGGGGGCCGCGAGCTCCTGCATGCCCTGATCGGCGCGGGAACCCTTCCCCAGGAGATGGAACAACGGATCCTCGAGCCGGCCGAAGGGAACCCCTTCTTCCTGGAGGAGCTGGTGCGCTCGCTCGCGGACGCCGGCGCGCTGGTGCACGAGGACGAGGGCTGGCGCTTCGACCACGCCGTCGTCGTCGAGATCCCGCCCACCGTCGAGAAGGTGATCCTGTCGCGGATCGACCGGCTCTCACCCCCGGCGCACCTCGCATTGATGGCCGCGTCGGTCCTCGGCAGACAGTTCGGCCTGCCGCTGCTGGAGGCGCTGATGCCGGGACGCGACGGCCAGATCCGCTCCGCGCTCACCGAGCTCCAGCGGCTGGACCTCCTGCGCGAGGGTCGCCGCTGGCCGGAGCCCGAGTACCGTTTCAAGCACGCCTTGATCCAGGAGGCGGCCTACAGAACGCTCGTGAAGAACGGGCGTGAGCGGATGCACCGCATGGCGGCCGAGTGGCTCGAGAAGCGCAACGCCGGCCACGAGGACGAGGTCGCCGGGCTCCTCGCGCATCACTGGCTCGGCGCGGCCGACGAGGAACAGGCCGTCGCGTACCTCACCAAGGCGGGCGACCGCGCGCGCCAAGCGTATGCGCTCGACGAGGCGATCGGGCACTACCAGGAGCTCTTGCCGATCCTGGAGCGTCGCGGGGAGCGCCAGGTGATGGCGCTCGTGCTCTTCAAGCTCGCCCTGGCGCTCCACATGTCGCTGCGTTTCGCCGAGGCGAACGCGACGTACCAGCGGGCGTTCGGGCTCTGGACGCCACCGCTTCCGTCGTCCCAACCGGCGGCTGCCGTGCTCCGCGTCTCATCGAGCTTCCTGCCGAACGACCCCGATCCCCGCTCCGCGATCGCCTGGCCGAACATCCAGCTCTGCATGCAGCTGTTCGACCGGCTGGTCGAGCAGTGGCCGGAACGCACGATCGTGCCGAACCTGGCCGAGCGCTGGGAGATCGCGGACGACGGCTTGCGCTACGTGTTCCACCTGCGCGAGGGGCTCGCGTGGTCGGACGGGACGCCGCTCACGGCTCACGACGTCGAGTTCGGGATCAAGCGGGTGCTCGACCCGGACGAGCCGGGTTCGAGCGTCGCGATCTACTTCGTCCTGGAGAACGGGCAGGAGCACTACCTGCGGCGGAACCCCGACCCGGACACGATCGGCGTCCGGGCGCTCGACGACCGCACGGTCGAGTTCCGCCTCGTCGCGCCCGCGCCGTACTTCATGAGCGTGATGAACCGTCCCGACGGCGGACCGCAGCCGCGGCATGCGATCGCAGCAGCGGGGGAGATGTGGACCGAGGCTGGCCGACAGGTCGTGAGCGGACCGTTCGTGGTGGTGGAACGGGACGCGGACCGCCTGGTGCTCAAGCGCAGGCCGGACTACCTCGGGCCTCGCGTCGGCAACGTACGGCGCGTCGAGGTCGTCCGGAGCCAGATCCCCGACGCGCTCGATCGATACGACCGAGGCGAGCTGGACCTGGTCACGGTGCGGTACACGCCGCGGATCGCTGACCTGGTCGAGCAGGGCGGGCCGGACGCCGTCGTCGGTCCCGCCGGCTGGTCGGGATACCTCGCGTTCGATCACGCGGATCCGGCGCTCTCCCACCTCGACCTGCGGATCGCGCTCGCCCGAGCCGTCGACCGGGACGCGCTCGTCGCGACGATGCCGGCGAACCTCGTGCTCGCGACCGGCGGCGTGGTGCCGCCGGCGCTTAAGGGCCACACGCCCGACATCGCGCTGCGGTTCGACCCGGAGCTCGCGCGGGAGCACCTGGCGCGGAGCGGCTTCGAGGGGTCGCTGGCGGTCGCCTCGCTCGAGGGAGATCGCGTGCTGATCGAGCCCGTGGCCTCCAGCTGGCGCGACGTGCTGGGCGTGCCGGTCGAGGTCCGGTCCTGGACCTGGGACATGCTGCCATCGATGGGCGACCCCCGCGAGGTGGCGCCGATCATCTTCACGGGGTGGCTCCCGGGGTACGCGGACCCCGAGTATTTCCTGCGGCTGCTCTTCCAGAGCGACAGCAAGACGAACGAGGGGCGGTTCTCGTGGCCGCCGTTCGACGAGCTGATCGAGCGGGCGCGTCAGGAGCGAAGCGACCGCGGGCGGCTGGAGCTCTTCCACGAAGCCGACCGGATGGTGGTGACCGAGCGGGTGGCGTGCATCCCGCTCGTGTACGGCCGCAGCATGGCGATCGTGAAGCCGCGCGTGCACGGCTGGCGCGAGTTCGGCAAGACATCGGCGAACTTCGCCGACCTCTTGGTCGATCCGCGGGACGCGGACGAGCCCACCACGGCGTGACCGCTGGTCAGCGACACGGCAACGACCGCGGTCAGCCGAGCGCCTTCGGGGACAGCTTCCACCTCCGCTCCATCGCCTTCAGCAACGCGTTCGCCAGGCGGTCGTTGCCGGCCGCGGTGAGGTGGATCCCGTCTCCGTCCCGGACCAGCTGGAGGTCTCCCTTCGCGTCCGGGAGGTAGGCGCTGTAGTGCCCGTTTCCGTCGGTGAACAGGCCCCAGGTGTCCAGGAACAGCACGCCGGGGTACTTCGCCGTCTCCTCCCCGTAGATGTCGTCGAGGGCCCGGATGTTGTGGCTGAACGCTGGGTCCTGCATGACCGGGAGCCCCACCCATGCCACGTGGGCTCCTTCCGCCGTGGCTTCCCGGACGAACCGGTCGACCCGGGCCCGATAGGCCTGGCCCCACCGCTTGTCTCCCACCCCGAACCGGGCGATGGCGTCACCGGACGGCGTCTGCACGGCCTGCGGATCGTTGCCGCCCAGCATGACCACCACGACATCGGGGCGGTACCGGGCCGTGTCGGTGCTGAGCTCGAGCGGCCAGTTGAAGTAGTCGGGCCGGGACAGGCCGGTGGAATGCTCGCCCTTCTCGATCAGGCGGACGGTGCCGGAGTCGAAGGCGCGGGCCAGGCCGAGCTCGATGTCCTCGGCGAAGCTGTCCCCGACCACCAGGACCCGGAGGGGATGCGCCGGGGTCGGCACCCGGAGCGGGGGGACCTCCGATCGGCCCGTGTTGCCGCCGCCGGTGCGGCCCGCCGAGGGTCGCTGGTGGCCCCCGCCCCGCGGCGAGCCCTGGCCCGTCCCTCTTCCCGACGGCGTTCCGGTTCTCGGGCCGCCGCCGGCGGCTCCCGGGGACCCCGGCTTGCCCGATCCACCGAGCGACGGCCCCGTTGATGGCTGTGGCCCGTCGGCCAGCATCCCGCCGCCGGGGCTGACCCGGTCCGGGTCGTGCCCCGCGGCCCGCTGGAACACGCTGGCCAGCCGGTCCAGGAACACCAGATGGCTCAGGCCGTCCAGGGGACCGAGGACCGCCAGCGCGGCGGTCCGCCGGGCGCCGAGCGGCGACGCGTCCGCCGACTTCCGGAGCGAATGCGCCGACAGCAGCCCCCACAGGCCGAAGCAGATCCCCATGACCACCAGGACCTGCCCCGCGGCCAGGCCGTGCCGGTCCGTTCCGGGGATGGACCGGCGGCGCAGGGCCAGCCACGGGCGCCGGCGGACCTCGTCGAGGTCCGGGACCGGCTCGAGGCTCGGAGCGCCGGTTCCCGGACGCCCCGGCACCGGCGCCGGCTCCATGCCGGGCTCGGGAACGGCCGGACGGTGCGCCGCGTGCACGCCCGAGGCCGGCCCCATCCGGGCCCGCCTCGCTCGCCTGGTCTCGCGCTCCGTCTTCATGGCCTAGAACCGGAAGTAGATGAAGGGGGCCACGCCCTGCGGCCCCAGCGTCGTGACGGCGAACAGCGTTCCGCCGAGCGCCAGCCCCTGCGCCACCACGCTCAGACGGGAGAAGCCGACCCGGACGCGCTCGCCCAGGTCGCTCGGCGCGTACTGCATCCCGATCCCGAGCGCGATGGCCCCCATCACCAAGGGGGTGGCCAGCGGCGCCGGCCCCCACGCCGTGAACAGCCGCCGCAGCAGCGTCCACGCCGTCCCGAAGGAATCCGCCCGGAAGAACACCCATCCCAGGCATACCAGCGCGAACGTCCCCACGCGCTGGCGGAGCCGGGCCCCGGGTGTCTCGTCCATCTCGGGGAGACCGGCCTCGAGCCGGCGCTCCCGGCGCCACCGCCCGGTGCACTGCCCGACCCCGTGGAGGCCGCCCCACGCCACGAACGTCCAGTTCGCGCCGTGCCACAGCCCTCCCAGGAGCATGGTCAGCAGGATGTTTCGGTAGGTCGTCCACCGCGGGCCCCGCGAGCCGCCCAGCGGGATGTACACATAGTCCCGCAGCCATCTGGACAGGGTCATGTGCCAGCGCCGCCAGAAGTCCTGGAGCGACCGCGCCGTGTAGGGCCGGTCGAAGTTCTGCGGGAAGCGGAACCCGAGCAGCAGGGCCACCCCGATGGCGATGTCGGTGTACCCGCTGAAGTCCGCATAGATCTGCACGGCGTAGCCGACGACCGCGAGGAGGATCTCGAGCGAGTGGTGCTGCGCCGGCGCGCGGAACACGGGGTCGACGATCGCCGTCGCCAGGAACGACGACAGCACGACCTTCTTGAACAGCCCGCCCATGATCAGCGACGCGGCACGCGAGGAGTCCACGTTGCGGGGATCCCGCCGGGCTCGGATCTGCGGCACCAGCTCGTTCGTCCGCACGATGGGCCCCGCCACCAAATGCGGGAAGAACGACAGGTACACGAACGCGTCGAGCCAGCCCGCCGGCTCGGCCTCCCGCCGGTAGACGTCGACGACGTAGCTGATCCCCATGAACGTGTAGAAGCTGATCCCGATGGGCAGCAGCACGGAGATCAGCGGGAACGGCGAGTGCACGCCCAGCCGGTTGAGCCCGTTGTAGACGTTCTGGACGAAGAAGTCGTAGTACTTGAAGTAGCCGAGCAGCCCGAGCAGCCCGGCCACGCCGCCGATCATGGCCCACCGGCGCTGCCGCTCGGTCTTCGCGTGGTGCACGCCCAGCGCGCCCAGCTGCGCGATCGTGGACGAGGCCGCCAGGAGCCAGACGTAGGACGTCGTCCACCAGCCGTAGAAGACGTAGCTCGCCGCGAGCATGAACAGCTTCCAGCGCACCGGGTGCGGGTTCAGCAACCAGTGCCCCAGGAACACGACGCCGAAGAAGACGGCGAAGTCGATGGTGGGGAAGAGCATGTTCAGTTAGCTCCCGGCCATGGGATTGCGCGCAGTCTAGGCCCTCGTGGCGGCCACGCTCAACGCCCCTGGTCAGGAAGGGTTTTCCCGCCCCGCGGAGCGCTCACGCCGGACGTTCCCGGACCACCTCGCGTGGGTCCTTGTCCTCTCGCAGCCCCAGGAACCGGGGATGGCGGAGCTGGCCGTCGCGGGTCCACTCCGTGAAGCCGATCTGGGCCACCAGTCTCGGCTCCACCCAGTGCACGCCGGTCCGGGGGAGTCGGCCGGCGGTGAACGACGGCCGAGAGCGCTTGATGGACCGGAGCTGGCGGACCAGGCGCTCCAGGGTCCGGTCGTCGAATCCCGTTCCCACCTTCCCGGCGTAGACGAGGTCCTCGTCACGGTAATGGCCGACCAGGAGGGCGCCGAACCCCTCCCTCGACCCCTGGGGATCGGTGTAGCCGCCGATCACGAGCTCCTGCTCGTTGACGCACTTGAACTTCAGCCAGTCCCGGGAGCGCCCGTGCACGTATGGCGCATCCGCACGCTTGGCGATGACGCCCTCCCAGCCCTTCCGGCAGGCCTCCTCCCAGTAGGCCTCACCCTTCGTGTTGCGGTGGGCGGTGAACCTGAGGGGATCCCGAAACGACAGCAGCCGTCGCAGGACCGATTTCCGGTGCCGCTGCTCCAGCCCGGCGAGGTCGAACCCGTTCACGTGCAGGACGTCGAACACGTACAGGAACACGGCGACGCCCGACTGGCGGGCCTTCTCCGGGTCCCGGATCTGCATCCGGCGCTGGAGGCGCGCGAAGCTGGTCCGGCCCTCCTCGAACGCCACGATCTCGCCGTCCACGACGAAGTCGTCTGTGTCCTGGGATCCGAGGGCCTCGGCCAGCTCGGGGTAGTGGCCGTTCAAGGCCAGCCGGTTCCGTGAGAGCAGCCTGACCTTCCCGCCGCTCCGGAAAGCCAGGCACCGCTCGCCGTCGAACTTCGGCTCGAAGGTCCAGCCCGGATCCGAGAACCGTCGTTCGGTCAGCGTGGCCAGCATCGGCTGCACCCAGGCAGCCTGCCTGGCCCGGACCAGGCGTGATCGGGCGTCGTCAGGGAGGCGGTCCAGCGGATCCATCCCGTCAAGTGTTCCCACGAGCGCCGTGAGCGCAAGCGCCCAGGCCGTGGCGACCCCCCACCGCCCCGCGGGTAGCCCGCGGCGCTGCGGGTATACCCGACAGGTGAGGATCAACGAGGCCCGGGACGCCCCTCGAGGCATCCGCCGGCCCTACAAGCTCTTCACGTTCGGCGCGGACAAGGAGACGGAGCACAAGGAGCCCACGGCGGCCCGAGCCTCGGCGTAGCGATCGCGGGGAGCCAGGTCCGCCGGCGGTCAGATCCAGCGGCGGCGCTTGAAGAACAGCCACAGCGCGGCCGCCGAGCCGGCCATGATGCAGAGGACGTAGACGAACCCGAGCGCCCCCAGATCCGGCGATGGCAGCAGCTTGTAGTTCGTCCCGTAGATGCTGGCGATGAACGTGGGGACCGCGATGATGGCGGCCCACGCCGACAGTTTCTTGTTGACCTCGTTGAGGACGTCGGCCTGCACGCCTCGGGTCAGGTCCAGCACGGCGTCGGCCAACTCCTCCACGCTGCGGGCCTGGGCCCTGATGCGCAGGACGTGGTCGTGGACGTCGCGGAACAGCTCCTCCGTGTCGGCTGGGCATGTCCCCGAGGGTCCGGGTGGACATGGAGGTCTGGCGAGCGACCCGGAGGGCGGTGGCCTCCAGCTCCTCGACGTCGCCCTCCAGGCGGCCGGCGATCGACTCGTAGCCGTCCACCACGGTGTCCAGGAGCGCGTGCAGAAGCCGGTCGGCGCTGCGGGCTTCCTCGTCCAGGGTCTCCACGCGCTTGCGGGCCTCCGCCACCATCCGGTCGGCGCCGCAGTGCATCACTACCAGGAAGTCGTCCCCGAAGAAGCACGCGATCTGCCGCTGCTCCAGCTGACCGCGAACCTCGTCGAGCTGGTGCATGACCAGGAACGAGTGGCCCTCGTACCGTTCGAACTTGGGCCGCTGCCGGGGGTTCAGGGCGTCCTCGACGGCGAGCGGATCGATTTCCGAACCTGTCCACCAGGACCTGCACGTCGCCCGGCCCCGCCCCCGAGACGTCGGCCTCCACCCACAGCACCTCGGTGTTCCCGATGGGCCGGCCGGCCGACCCCGGAGAAAGTGGAAGCGTTCTGGTCAGGGAGCGGAGGGCGAGGGGGTCACGCAGGAGCCGGCGGAGGGCAGGCCGCCGGGGGTCTCGGGGCCGCACGGGGCCCGATCATGACCTCCCAGGACGGCCTGGACCACGGCCGCTCCGACCAACACCAGGAACAGCGCGATCAGCATGATGAGGGTCGCCCGGCGCATCCGGGGCGCAGGCTAGCAGAGGCCGTCCGGCCCGCCGCCCTCGGCCGCCCCCCGCCGGACTCGGCCCAAAGAAAAAGCTTCGCGCCGCAGGAAAGACGGCGCGAAGCTCAGCTGGAGGTGGAGTGGCCTCAGCTGGTGAATCTGGTGATGGCCCACACCAGGAACCCGATGATGGCCAGCACGATGATGATGATGGCGGTGTACTTGATCGCTGCGTAACCGGCGAGGCCATTGCGTTCCGGCTCCACCGGGCCAGGTTCGTGTGCATGCGGTTGATAGGCCATGCTCGTTTCCTCCTTCCGCAACTGACTGGGTGTGTTCCCCGAACGGCGGTATCGGAAACTCCCCCGGTCGGGGGAGAGCGGTCAGCGACCGGCCGGGCGCGCCTGGAGCAGGCGGGCCTCGCAGAACTCCCGGTTGCGAACCAGGACCTCCTTGAGGGCCCGGTCGTCCCTGAAATAGGGCCGGAGGTCGAGCTCGAGCGACACGGTCCCGGGGAAGCCGTCCTCCACGATCAGGTCGAGGAACTCGGCCAGGGGCAGGAATCCGTCGTACACCGGGAGGTGGGAGTCCCACCCCTTGCCGGCGTTGTTCGACAGGTGGATGTGCAGGAGCTTGTCCCGGTAGCGCCGGTACATGTCCAGGATGTCCAGCTGGGCCACCGCGGCGTGGCTGGTGTCCAGCACGAGGTAGGGGTTCCGGTCGAGCTCCTCGATCTCCTGCCCGGAGTGAAAGGTCAGCCCGCGCTCGCCGGGCAGCCGGACCGGGAACATGTTCTCCACGGCGATGGCGACGCCGGTCCGGGCGGAGAACTCGGCCAGGTCGTGCTCGACCCAGCGGCGGAACCGGACCTGCCACCGGTATGGCGGGTGGATCACCACCAGCGACGCGCCCACCGATTCGGCCAGCTGCACCGCCCGGACGATCTTGCCGGTGGGGTCGGTCCCCCACACCCGCCTCGTCATCAACAGGAACGGCGCGTGCACGACGTGCACGGACAGGTCGAACTCGCGGGTGGCGGCATTGAGGAGGTGGGCTTCCTGCGTGACGGGGTCCTGTGTCACCATGACCTCGACGCCGTCGTAGCCGGCCTCCGCCACGAGCCGGAGCCCCTCCCGGAGCGGGAACCGGTAGAAGGGGGCGGTGGAGAACAGCAGCCTCGGCGGCGACTTCAAACGCTTCGACCTCTCGGGCTCAAGGGGGGCGACGGCCGAGCCATTGTATCGGCGCTGCGCGAAGCGCCCCCAAGAGGGGCGTGAAGCTTTGATGTCGTTTGCCGGAACCGAACATGTCCCGCCGGGGGCCGCGCTCCGGCTATCCTCCTGGCGACCATGAGCGAGGACGACAACCTTCCCGCCTGGAACGGCAAGGCCGGCCGCTACGAGGTCTGGTTCCTGACCGCCTCCGACGGGCAGATCGGGTACTGGATCCGCTACACGCTGCTGGCGCCGACCGGCGCCGCGCCGGAGGCCCGGCTGTGGTTCGCCCGGTTCGACCGGGACCGTCCCGAGGACATCCTGGCCCTGAACCGGGGTCTGCCCATCGAGGATTACGCGACGGGAGGGTCGGATAGCTTCGAGGTGCGCATGGGAGATGCCTTCCTGCGTTCCGGCCGCGCGGAAGGCGCGATCTCGGGGGGAGGCCACGAGGTGTCGTGGGCCCTCAGCTTCGACGTCGGCGAGCCCACCTACCGGCTGCTGCCGGACGCGCTGTACCGGGGGGGCCTGGCCCCCACGAAGCCGTTCTCGCCCAACCCGCGCACCCGGTTCACCGGAACGGTCACCGTGGCCGGGCGGGAGCACGTGGTGGAGGAGATGCCGGGCCAGCAGGGCCACCTCTACGGGCCCCGGCATGCCGAGCGCTGGGTCTGGGCGGCCTGCTCGGCCTTCGAGGAGGACGGCGACGTCGCCATCCAAGCCCTCACGGCCCAAGGGAAGCGCGGGCCGTTTGTGACTCCCTTCACCACGTTCGTGGGCCTGCGATGGAGGGGGCAGTGGCTGCGGTTCTCGAAGCTTTCCCGGCGCCGGGACTCGGCGCTGGGGGCCTGGCGGATCGACGTGGCCAACCGGCGGTTCCGCCTGACCGGCCGGGTGGCCGGCGATCCCGCCTACCTGGTCCAGGCCCGGTACATCGACCCCGACGGCTCCGAGCGGTACTGCCACAACACCGAGGTCGGTTCGTCCAGGTTTGTCCTGTTCGAACGGCGGGGGGCCGGGTTCGAGGAGGTCGCCGTGCTCATCTCGGTGGGGACCACGCACGCCGAGTGGGCCGGCCGGACGCCGGCCCCCGGGGAGTTCACCCCGCACCGCCCGGTGGGCTGACGAATCCGCCGTTGGGCGCCGCGCGCCCGCTACACTCCGGCGGCAATGAACGCGTCGGACGTGCTGGCCCGATCGGCGGCCCGGGTCCCGGACCGGACGGCCCTGCTGTTCCGGGGCCGCCCGGTCACGTACGCGCAGCTGGACGCCGCCGTGGACCGGGCCGCCGCCGGCCTGGCCGGGCTCGGCCTGGAGCCGGGAGACCGGGTGGCGTTCCTGGTCGGGAACGTGCCCGAGTTCGTCCTGTCCCTGTACGGGACGTGGCGGGCCGGCGCCGTGGGCGTGCCGCTCAACGTGATGCTGACCTCGGCGGAGGTCGGTGCCATCCTGGCCGACGCCGGGGCCAGGGCGGTGGTGGTGGAGATGACCTACCTCCCCACGGTCCTGGGGGCCCGGGACCGCCTCCCCGACCTCGCGCACGTCCTGGTGGTGGCCGGACCACCCGTCCCCCCGGGAACCATGTCGTTCGAGGAGGCCCTGGCCGACGCCGGCGACCCGCCCCCGGCCGGCCCTGAAGGGGCGGCCGACGGGGAAGGCGGCGACGGCGGCCTGGCGCTCATCCAGTACACGTCCGGGACCACCGCCAACCCCAAGGGCGCCATGCTCACCCACGCCAACCTGACGGCGAACATCGAGCAGATGAAGGCGGTCCCCACGGCGGTCACCCAGGACGACGTCGTGCTGGCCGTGCTCCCGCTGTTCCACATCTACGGGCTGAACGCCATCCTGGCCACGGCCCTGGATGCCGGGGCCACGACCCTGCTGGTGGAGCGGTTCGACCCCGAGGAGACCCTCCAGCTGGTGCAGCGCCACGGGGTCACGGTCCTGCCGGGCGCTCCGCCCATGTTTTCGGCGTGGCTCGCGCTTTCCGAGCCCTCACCGGCGGCCTTTCGCTCCGTCCGCCTGGCCCTGTCCGGCGCGGCCCCGCTCCAGCCCGAGGTCCAGGAGGGGTTCCGGGACCGGTTCGGTGTCCCCTTGTGGGACAGCTACGGGCTCACCGAGGCCGCGCCCGCCGTCACCACCAGCGCCCTCGGCGAGACCCCCCGCTGGGGCTCCATCGGCCTGCCCCTGCCGGGGGTGGACGTCCGGCTGGTTGACGAGCGGGGCGACGACGTCGAGGAGGGTGACCCGGGCGAGATCGTGGTGCGAGGCACGAACGTCTTCCTGGGCTACTGGAACCGGGAGGAGGACACCCGCGCCTCCATGTTCGAGGGCGGGTGGCTCCGCACCGGCGACGTGGCCGTTCGGGACGAGGACGGCTACCTGTACCTGGTGGACCGGAAGAAGGACCTCGTCATCGTGTCCGGCTTCAACGTGTACCCGAAGGAGGTCGAGGAGGTCCTGATCCGCCATCCCGGGGTCCAGGAGGTCGGGGTCATCGGCATCCCGGACCCGCGCACCGGCGAGGCAGTGAAGGCCATGGTGGTGCTGGAGCCCGGCGCCACCGCCACCACCCAGGAGCTGGCAGACTTCGCGGCGACGTCCCTGGCCCGGTTCAAGGTTCCCCGAGAGATCGAAGTCGTCTCCCAGCTCCCTCGCCTCCCCACCGGGAAGGTCCTGCGCCGGGCCCTCCGAGGCCAGGAGATCCTGGGCGGGACCCCGGAACCGCAGGAGCCGCAGGGCACGTAGGGCCCTTGGAGCCTTCCGGCCGGCGGCTCCGTAAGATAGCCCGGCCATGTGGGTGTTCCCGCTGCTCGCCGCGCTGGTGGCGGCATCGTTCACCCTCCTTCTGGTCCGGCAGTACCTCCGGCGGAGGCGGTCCTACCAGGCCGTGTGGGCGTTGGCCTTGGGGATGTTCGCGGGGGCCTCCTTCGTGGTCTTCCTCGGCGTCCTGCGGGGCTGGTCGGTGGGCGAGTTCCGCGCGTACTGGCTGCTCGGGGCGGTGCTCACGGTCCCGTTCCTGGCGCAGGGCGAGGTGCACCTGCTGGTGAAGGACCGCCGCGTGGCGGCCGGGGTGCTGCTGGTCCTGCTGTTCGGAACGGCGTTCGCCGTCTCCCGCATCCGCTCGGCGCCGGTGGACGTCTCCGCGCTGGCGGCCCATCTGCCCTCCGGGACGAAGGCGTTCCGCCACGATCAGTTCGCGCTCCAGCTGGCGCGGCTGTACAGCATCCCCGCGTACGTCGTCCTGCTGGCGGGGACGTTGTGGTCGGCGTGGCGGATGCGCGGGCGCCCGGAGCTCCGGGACCGGTTCGCCGGGACGCTCGCCATCGCCGTCGGCGCCACCATCGTGGCCGCGGGTTCCGCCTTCGCCGCCACCGGCAACTCCACGGGCTTCTCGCTCACCCTCGCCGCCGGGATCGCCGTGATGTTCTACGGCTTCCTCCGAGCGTCCCGGCCGGCTCCCTCGCCGGGGCCGACGCTCGAAAAAGCATCCCTCCGGTAATCCGTCCGGCGCACCGCCGCGAAGCTAGGGAGGTCGTCGACGTCCTCGGGGGGGAGGTGATGACCGAGGACCCGGCGGAGAGTCCGGCGGGTGCTTCGGCGGCCCGCCCGATCGAAACGAAAGCGAAAGGAGGTATCCCTTGCCTGTCGGCAAACGACTTCGCACAGCGGCGGTCGCGCTCGGTGCCACGATGGCAGTCGGCACCGGCCTCATCGCAGGCCTCGGTCCGAACGCCGTCCTGGCGTCAAGCCACCGCGAGGCGCCGCTGGTCGCGGCCGATCCTCAGGTTGACGGGACGGACCTGTACGCGTTCAAGAGTCCCGACAAGCCTGACACCGTGACCTTCGTCAGCAACTGGATCCCGTTCGAGAAGCCCCAGGGCGGCCCGAACTTCTTCGCGTGGGCGGACGGGGTCCGCTACGACATCAACATCGATAACAACGGGGACGCCAAGCCGGACGTGATCTACCGGTGGGTGTTCCACAGCCACTACCGGACGCCGGGCAACTTCCTCTACAACACCGGCGTCGTCACCAGCCTGACCGACCCCGACCTGAACTTCTACCAGACCTACACGCTGACCGAGATCGACAACGGCAAGGCGCACACCCTGCTGAAGAAGGCGATCTCGGCGCCGTCGGACGTGGGGGATGCCTCCATGCCGGACTACGCGGCGCTGCGCGGCCAGGCCACGAAGAAGATCGACGGCGGCAAGGGCACGACCCTGGCCGGGCAGTCCGACGACCCGTTCTTCCTGGACCTGCGGGTGTTCGACCTCGCCTACGGGGGCGACCTCAGCGAGGCCGGGACCGACACGCTCGCCGACTTCAACGTCAACACCCTCGTGCTCCAGGTCCCCAACACGGACGTGGAGCAGGGTGGCGACGGGAGCCACATCATCGGCGTGTGGACCACGGCCGAGCGCAAGTCCACCCGGGTCGAGGACAGCAAGGGCAACCTCACCGCCAAGGGCAAGTTCGTCCAGGTCTCGCGCCTGGGCAATCCCCTGGTGAACGAGGTCGTCGTCCCGGTGTCGCTGAAGGACTACTTCAACGGCTCCAAGCCCAAGAACGACGCCCAGTTCCTGGGTGCGGTGCAGGACCCGATCCTGCCCCAGGTCCTGAACGCGGTGTATGGCATCCCCGTCCCGGACTCCGACCCCAACACGGCCGGGATCCAGCGGGCCGACCTGATCAGCGTGTTCCTGACGGGGCTCAAGGGCCTGAACATGCCGCCGCACGGCAGCCCGAGCGAGATGCTCCGCCTGAACCTCAGCACGCCGTTGTGCACCACGGCATGCTCGACGCTCGGAGCGGTGGGTGGCGACGTGCAGGGCTTCCCGAACGGCCGGCGCCTCTCGGACGACATCATCGACGAGGCGCTCCAGGTCGTCGAGGGCATCCTGCTGCCCAACCCGCCGTCCATCGTCGGACAGCTGGGTGACGGCGTGAACGCGAACGACGTGCCCTTCGAAAGCACGTTCCCCTACGTCGCGCTTCCGCACTCCGGTTCGGAAGCCAGCTAGGTCGGGGAGGGCACACGTTGAAGACGGTGGTCGATGGGGGGGTCCGCATGGAGGCGGGCCCCTCCACGCCCCCCGGGCGGGGGCGGGTCCGAAGGGGTGGGCGCGTGCTCGCCGCGGTAGGGCTCGCCCTCGTGCTGTTCGTGGTGGGCGGTATCGGGCTGTTCCGGACCGTGGGAAAGCAGCCGGCCCAGGGGCCTTCCACGACGGACTCCCGTTCCACAGGGTCCGCCCTCGCGGAACAGCCGGTCATCCTGTCCGGGACGCTCCAGGACGCCATCGCCAGCCTCCAGCAGCGGCTCCGGGCCGCTCCGGAGGACTGGCAGTCCTGGGCCAACCTCGGCCTGGCCTACGTCCAGGAAGCCCGTGTCACCGCAGACCCCCGGTACTACCCGAAGGCCCAGGGCGCGTTGGAGCGGTCGTTGCGGCTCCAGCCGGACGGGAACTTCTCCGCGTACACGGGCGAGGGCGCACTGGCCCTGGCCCGCCACGACTTCGCGGGCGGCTTGCGGTGGGGAGACAAGGCCAGGGCGGTCAACGCCTACAACGGAAACGTGTACGGGGTGATCGGCGACGCCCAGATCGAGCTGGGCCGGTACCACCGAGCGTTCGCCACCATCCAGCACATGGTGAACCTCAAGCCCGACCTGTCCTCGTACGCCCGGGTGTCGTACGCGCGCGAGCTCCAGGGCGACGTTCCCGGTGCGATCCAGGCCATGCGGATGGCCTTCGACGCGGCGGGCACGCCCGACGACCAGGCCTTCGCCGCGTACTACCTCGGGGAGCTGTACTTCAACAGCGACCGAACGGACCGGGCGGCGGCGTGGTACCGGAGGGGCGCACAGCTGGCCCCCGAGTACTTCCCGCCCCAGGAAGGGCTGGCCCGGGTGGCGTGGGCAGACGGGGACGTCCAGGAGGCCATCCGGCTGTACCGCGGCATCGTTTCCCGCTACCCGCTCCCGCAGTATGTGATCGCGCTAGGCGACCAGTACACGGCCACGGGGCAGACCGCGGAGGCGCAGCGGCAGTACGCGCTGGTCCGGGTGGAGGAGAAGCTCTTCCAGGCCAACGGCGTCAACGTGGACCTCGAGCTGGCCCTGTTCGACGCGGACCACGGAAATCCCCGGGCCGCGGTGGCCGCCGCGAAGACGGAATGGGGCCGCCGGCACAGCGTCCTGGTGGCCGACGCCCTGGGGTGGGCGCTCCACGCCAACGGACACGACGCCGAGGCCCTCCGGTACGCCACGTTCGCCACGAAGCTCGGGTACCGGAACGCGCTCCTGTACTTCCACCGAGGGATGATCGAGAAGGCGCTGGGTGACGCCCCGGCGGCCCGCCGCGACCTTCAGGCGGCGCTCGACATCAACCCTCGCTTCTCCATCCTGTACTCGCCGGTGGCGGCGCAGGCCCTGGCGGCGCTGGGAGGCCCGGCGTGAGGAAGGCGCTCCGGGCGGTGGCGGTGGCGGGCCTGGTGCTGGCCGGGCTGTTCGTGTGGGCGGGACCGGCCTCCGCCCACCCGCTCGGGAACTTCACCATCAACCTGTACAGCGGCCTGGTCATCGAGCCCGGCCGCCTCCAGGTGAACTACGTCCTGGACATGGCCGAGATCCCCACGTTCCAGGAGATGCCGAGGATCGACACCGACGGCGACGGGACCGCCAGCCCGGCCGAGCGGTCCGCCTACGCGGCGGCCAAGGCCGGGCAGCTGGTCCGGGGCGTGACCGCGACGGCGAACGGTCGGAGGATCGCGCTCCAGGTGGTCTCGAGCTCCATGCGCTTCCGGCCGGGCCAGGGCGGGCTCCCCATCCTGCGCCTGGAAGCGGAGTTCGCCGGCGCCGTCCCGAGGACGGGGACCCTGGAGTACCGGGAGGGGAACTACGCCGGCCGGATCGGATGGCGGGAGATCACGGCGGTCGGCGCCGACGGCGCCACCGTGCGCGGCTCCGACGTGCCGGCCCGCAGCATGAGCGACGCGCTGCTGTCGTATCCGACGGCCCTGCTGTCGAGCCCGCTGCACGTGACCACCGCCACGCTCCAGTTCGAGCCCGGTGCGAGCGGGGCCGCCCCGGCGCTTCCCTCGGCGGGCGCGGAGAGCGCCCGGCCCGGCATCACCGGCGGAGCGTTCGCCCGGCTGGCCACGTGGACCGGCCTCTCCGTCCCGGTGTTCCTGCTGGCGCTGCTGCTGGCCATGGGGTTCGGCGCGGTGCACGCGCTCCTGCCCGGCCACGGCAAGACCATCATGGCGGCGTACCTGGTGGGCGCCGGCGGCCGCATGAAGCAGGCCGTGCAGGTGGGCCTGGCCGTGGCGTTCATGCACACGGCCTCCGTCCTCGGCATCGGAGTGGGCGTGTTCCTGCTGGCGCAGTTCGCCCCGGAGCAGGTCTACCCATGGATCACACTCGCGTCTGGTCTGCTCGTGGTGGGTCTCGGCGTGGGCCTGCTGCTCAGTCGCCTGCGGTCGAGAGCCGCTACGGCTCACGCCCATCCCCACGTCGAAGCGCCGAAGAATGGCCATGCGATGACTCGCGAGTTGGTTGGTGCGTCCGTGAGTGGCCCGGTCGGGGCGCTGGGGCCGGCCGGCGGTCCCTCGTGGGCCAGTCCCCCCCCCAACCC